>JBEENC010000067.1:0-4938 GCA_041192285.1 Actinomycetota bacterium | reverse complement strand
CATCGTTATTGCCCAGTGCGCGGCGATATGAGCCTACGTTTTCCCACTTGGTTACCAGTGACCACAACGTCGGATCATCGAGATTTTGACCGTATTGACCATCGCTAAATCCTTGGCACTTAGAAAATGCATCAAGGGCCGTTGCCAGTAGCGTTTGAAAATGAGCTGCCTCGCCCAAAGGCACATTAAATCTGGCGACTGCGAGCATGAGGTGAGCTTAGACCCTGGCTCATTGGTGAAAATGATAATCATTCCCATTTCTGTGCTACTGTCCCATCATGAACATAGCCATCATCCTCGCAGGACTTACTGCTCTATTCACTTTTGCAGGGGGCGCACTCGCGCTTCGTGCCAAAGATCGTCTCCACTTAGTCCTCGGACTCTCCGCTGGTCTACTCCTTGGCCTAGTTGCCTTTGACCTCTTGCCAGAAGTCTTTGAGTTAAGCACTCAGGAAGTTCTGCATGCTCCTGCTGTATCTGTTGCCCTGATCGCAGGATTTTTATTACTTCACTTTTATGAAAAACTATTTGGTTCGCACGAACCGTCAGAGTCTGATTACGGGCATGACCACAAGCATTCACATAACTTCACTGGTGCCTTTGGTGCCATCGCTATGGGCGGTCACGTTTTCCTTGATGGATTAGCACTAGGTGTCGCCTTTAAAGTCAGCTCTGATTTAGGCCTTGCGGTCTTTATTGCATTACTTGTTCACGCATTTAGCGATGGCCTTAACACCGTTTCTTTCATGATCAAATCTGGCTTGTGGGGAAAGAAGAGCATTGGCTTACTCGGTGTTGATGCCGTTGCTCGAATTGGTGGCGCTGCAATTGGAAGTACCTTGGTATTGAGCAATAACTTGATTGCGCTATATCTTGCTGCTTTCTCTGGAATCGTCATCTATCTTGCGACATCACATATTTTGCCTGAGGCACATTCACGTCATTCATCACGATTGACAATGGTTGCAACTATTTCAGGTGTCTTAATCATGTGGGCTCTGGTTGCATACCTACATTCAGGTGACGCTCACGCGCAAGGCGCAGAGCAAGGTATTCACTCAGAAGAAGATCACCATGATGAAGAAGGACATGAGTAAATCAAATCTCAAATTGATCGCAGTTCTTGAGCGAACTGGTGGTTTTGCCAGCGCTCAAGAACTGCATCAGATCCTGCGCAGACAAGGTGATGGGATTGGATTAACAACTGTTTATCGCGCACTCCAGTCATTAGTAGATGACAAGATTGTTGATCTTTTACGCCGCGAAGATGGCGAAGCAATTTATCGTCTCTGCGGAGAAACGCATCATCACCATCTTGTGTGCAAGAGTTGCGGTGACACAGTTGAAATTGAAGGTGGCGCAATAGAAAAGTGGGCCAAAACAATGGCAGAAGAATTCAGCTTTCGCGATGTAGGCCACACTGCCGAAATCTTTGGCATCTGTTCGAAGTGCTAAGAAGTGGGCGACTTTAGAGGCATTCCAACCTGTGCATGCCCTGCATGCGGATCACATCTAATCGAAATTACAGCTGCATTCTGTCCGCATACCTATGAAATCGAAATGTATTTACTTGATAATGCACGTTGCGCTGAGTGCCAAGCGCTATTAACCGCACCTACGCCAATAGATCACCCAGCCGCTTAAAGCCTGCAGAACTCTACGCTTTTCCAAACCTACGATCGCGCTTGTTATATTCCTCAATAGCTTTCCACAGAGTTTTGCGTGTGACATCTGGCCATAAAACATCCATAAAGACCATCTCTGCATAGACCGATTGCCATGGCAAGAAGTTGCTGGTGCGCTGCTCCCCTGATGAACGCAGGAACAAATCCACATCTCTCATAGTTGGCGAATCTAAATACTTTGCAAATGTTTTCTCCGTAATCGCATCTGCCTTGATTTTGCCGCGCTTCACATCTCGGGCTAACTCAGTTGCTGCATCAACGATTTCTGAGCGGCCTCCGTAATTTACGCACATATTAAGAGTTAAGACTTTATTCTTTTTCGTCAGCTCTTCTGCTTCTTCTAACTCTGAAATAACACTTGCCCACAACCGTTTAGGTCGTCCAACCCAACGAATTCGAACTCCCATGGCATTCATCTCATCACGGCGGCGACGTATAACGTCTCGATTAAAACCCATAAGAAATTTGACTTCATCAGGTGATCTGCGCCAATTCTCTGTTGAAAATGCGTATGCGCTAATTTCTTTTACACCAAATTCAATTGCACCCTCTACAACATCAAAGAGTGCTGCTTCCCCTGCTTCGTGACCTTTTGTTCGTGGTAATCCGCGCTCTTTTGCCCAACGGCCATTACCATCCATAACAATTGCAACGTGCTCTGGAATATTCATACGCGCTCCACAATTGGCAGTGAACGCAATCCGCGTTCAAGGTGCCATTGTAAATAAGCAGCAATTAATCCACTAGCCTCACGACGATTTTTTCTTTCACTCTTATTGGCACTCTCCCAGTCGCTACTTAACAGAGCAGCCATTAATTCAAGAGTCTCTGGTTGAGGAGTCGCACACGCTGATGGTCTGCACTCAAGACAGACAGATCCGCCACCAACTAGTGAGAAATATCTATGAGGTCCAACCAACCCACACCGTGAACAATCTGTCATTGATGGTGCGTAACCGCCTAATGCAAGGGATCGCAATAAGAACGCGTCTAATACAAGTGCCGGGTCGTATCGATCATCGCAGAGTGCTTTCATCGCACCAACTACTAAATGAAACTCTTGCACCGCAGGTTCGCGCTCTTGCGCTGTGAAGCGCTCTGAAGTTTCTAGGATCGCTGAAGCGATTGTCCAGCGTTGATAATCATCTGTAATTGCTTCGCCATAATTTCTCAGTGCTTCAACTTGTGTGACGGTGTCAAAGGTTTTTCCAATGTGCATTTGGATATCAACGTGACTGCCAGGTTCTAGGCGCGCACCAAATTTGGACATTGTGCGACGTACACCTTTAGCCACACCGCGCACGCGTCCGTGTTCGCGAGTGAGCATGGTGATGATGCGATCTGCTTCGCCTAGTTTTTGTGTGCGCAAGATGATTGCTTCATCGCGGTACAGACTCATGCAGGCAAAGGTACTGGTGGCAACTATCTAATTGCGCGATTTATTGCAGACACGACGGCTTTAAGTGATGCCGTCGTGGTGTTTGGATCAATTCCAACTCCCCAAAAGGTTTCGCCACTAATGGAGCATTCGAGGTAGGCAGCAGCTGATGCATCTCCACCAGCTGAAAGGGCGTGCTCAAAATAATCCAGAACTTTTACATCAACGCCATAAGCCTGCAAGATGTTACAAAATGCAGCAATCGGACCGTTGCCTGTGCCTGCTAGTTTCTTAGAGTCACCACGATCAAGAAGTGTTACTTCTAAATTCACATCTTCATCTAGAACAGATGTCTGTGAAAGTCCCTTTAATCTAAAGCGACCCCACGGTGCATCTTGTGTTGGCAAGTATTCATCTTCAAATACATTCCACAACTCATCTGCTGTGACTTCTCCACCTTGTTCATCTGTCATTGCCTGAACAACGCGACTAAATTCAATCTGCAAACGACGTGGCAGATCTAGGTGATGTTCGTTTTTCATCATGTATGCAACGCCACCCTTTCCTGATTGCGAATTCACGCGAATCACAGCTTCATAGGAGCGACCAATATCTTTTGGATCAATAGGTAAATATGGAACAGCCCATATGAATTCATCGACGTGCTTTCCAGCAGCCTTCGCGTCCCGCTCTAGATGTTCGAAACCTTTTTTAATTGCATCTTGATGGGAGCCTGAGAACGCAGTAAATACAAGGTCGCCGCCATATGGATGGCGCTCTGGAACGCGTAGTTGATTTGCGTATTCAACAGTACGTCGGACCTCATCAATATTGGTGAAATCAATCATCGGATCAATTCCGTGGCTGACTAAGTTAAGACCGAGAGTCACAAGGCAAACATTTCCTGTGCGTTCGCCATTGCCAAAGAGTGTTCCTTCGATGCGATCAGCTCCGGCTAAATAACCAAGTTCGGCAGCTGCAACGCCAGTGCCACGATCATTGTGTGGGTGCAGAGAAACAATGACATTTTCACGATTGTTTAAATTACGGCACATCCACTCAATTGAATCTGCATAAATATTAGGAGTTGCCATTTCTACAGTTGCTGGAAGATTCATGATTGTCTTCCACTGCGGTGTTGGCTTCCAAATATCATTTACCGCGTTACAGACTTCAACAGCAAACTCTAATTCGGTGCCTGTGTATGACTCAGGTGAATACTCAAATGAAACCTTTGTCTCTGGCACAGTGCCGATGAGATCTAGACATATTTGTGCGCCATCTGTTGCAATCTTTTTAATACCCTCTTTATCAAGCCCGAATACAACTCGACGTTGCAAGGTAGATGTCGAGTTATAGAGGTGAACGATGGCTTGCTTGGCGCCTTTAATAGATTCAAATGTTCGCTCAATCAGCGGTTGGCGGGCTTGAGTCAGAACTTGAATGATGACGTCATCTGGAATTAAACCCTCTTGGATAATCTTTCGAACGAAGTCAAAATCTGTCTGGCTCGCACTTGGAAAACCAACTTCGATTTCCTTATAACCCATTGCGACCAATAGTTTGAACATCGCTAATTTGCGTGGAGTATCCATTGGGTCAATAAGTGCCTGGTTGCCATCTCGTAGATCAACTGAACACCACTGCGGTGCCTTCGCCATCTTCTTTTCTGGCCATGTGCGATCGTGTAGATCAACAGGAATAAATGATGAGTAACGATGAGCACGCATCAATGATGGTTTTTGTTCTGGGAAATTCATTTTAAAACTCCTTCTTAGTTACGGGATTTGTCTGGTTTAGCCGGCGCGACAAACCCCGCGGCGAGGGGACCGACTTACTTGGCCCCGCCACGGCAGCGAAGGAGGAGGCTGCGAT
>JBEENC010000066.1:0-4944 GCA_041192285.1 Actinomycetota bacterium | reverse complement strand
AGCATAAAAGATGGACGTCTACCAGTGTCATCACAAATATTTCTATCTCAAGGAGCAGAATCAGATGATGCCAAAATCCTCGTTAGTGTTCCTGCGGAGAACCGAGAAATTCTGGCGGCTTTTTTATTAGAACTTTCACGTAGAAGAGCTATTTCTAAGAAGAGTTTCGTCAGTATCGCACTAGATCCTTTCACTCTGTTGCGCTAGTTGAGTTGATAGGCTTAGACCATGTCTATTCAACAAATACGCCTTTTCGGGGACCCAGTTCTCCTTTCGCAAGCATCAGCGGTTGTTGATTTCGATAAGGAACTTCGAAAACTAGTTCAAGATTTAACGGACACAATGATTGCAGCCCCTGGGGCTGGATTGGCGGCACCACAAATAGGAGTCCCGCTGAGAGTTTTTGTATGGGATGTTGATGAGACATTGGGGCACTTAATAAACCCATCTCTTGATCTCAGTGATGAAGAACAAGATGGAGATGAAGGTTGCTTGTCATTTCCCTCTCTTTCATACCCAACCAAACGCTCAATGAGAGTTGTTGCTAAAGGTTGGAATATGCACGGTGAACAAATAACTGTCGAGGGGTCCGAGCTTTTAGCACGGGCGATTCAGCACGAAACGGATCATCTAGACGGAATAGTTTTCATTGATCGTTTAGATGATGAAACAAGAAAGATTGCGATGAAAGAAATTCGCGAATCCGATTGGTTTGGGCAAGCATCGAGTACTGGCATTTCTCCAACAATCAAGGTTTCTCCTCATAATACTTTTGGAAAAGGGTTGTAGTGATTGTTGCGGTTGCAGCTACGGCAGATGTAGCAATCCCAACTCTAGAGTGGTTAGTTAAATCTGAGCATAAACTTCTTCGTGTTATAACAACACCAGATTCAAAAGCTGGTCGAGGTAAAGTACTGACCTCATCACCTGTATCGATGTGGGCAGATGCGAATAATTTAGAAATTTCGAAACCGGATACACATGAGGAAATGAAGACTGCTTTCCAGGGCGTCGATGTTGTCGTAGCAATCGCTTACGGACGAATTTTATCGAAAGATGTTCTAAATATTCCAAAATACGGTTTTCTCAATTTACATTTCTCACTATTACCTGCCTATAGGGGAGCCGCGCCGGTTCAAAGATCAATTTTATCCGGTGACGTGCTTACAGGAATATCAATTTTTAAGATTGATGAAAATCTAGATACTGGTCCGATCTATCTTCAGAATGAGTTCAAGATTCCTGAAAATTCCACGAGTGACGAAGTGTTGAGCGAACTTGCACATCTTGGTGCCTCTGCCTTCGATGCAGTCTTTGAAATGATTGAACAAGGTATTGCACCGTCTGCACAGAGTGCGACAGGAGTAAGTTTTGCCCCGAAAATTTCTAAAGATGAGGCGAAAATTGATTGGCATTTACCTGCCAAAAAGATTATTAATGCAGTAAGAGCATTCACGTCAAACCCTGGCGCCTGGACATTGCATAGGGGTTCATTGTTGAAGATCACAGAGATTGGTCAACAAGGTGGCGAACAAAAACTTGAACCGGGTGGGTTTTGCGTCGCTGGCAAGAGGTTATTTATCGGAACGGCCAGTGATTCTGTAGAGATTATGAAGATAATTCCGTCAGGGAAGAAGGAAATGACCGTCTCAGAATGGATTAACGGAGCACGGCTAACTGATGGTGAAGTTTTTGAATAAACCAGTCCGCAAGAACTTTAGCTCTCCCAAACCTGATGCACCTCGTTTACTGGCCTATGACGTCTTACATGAAGTAAATCGAAATGGTGGCTACTCCAATTTATTGCTGCCAAAAATACTTTCAAAATCCCAACTGGATGAACGAGATAAGGGTTTCGCAACCGAATTGGTTTATGGGACTCTGCGAATGCAAGGAAGGCACGATTGGATTCTTTCCCAAGCAAGTGATCGACCTTGGGAAGAAGTAGATCCGGCACTTGTAGACGTCGCACGATTAGGAGCACACCAACTTTTCGAGATGCGAGTACCAACGCATGCTGCTGTATCAGCGACTGTTGAACTAGGCAGGAAAGTGTTAGGTGAGTCTAAGGCATCGTTTTTAAACGCAATCTTAAGGAAAGTTAGTCAAAAGAGTCTTGATGAATATGTTTCTGAGATTGAACTTATTGAAGATGATTTCGAAAGGCTTTCAATACTGTATTCGCATCCCCAATGGATCATTAGCGCTTATTTAGATCAACTTGGAAATCTAGATGAGGTTCGAGAACTTCTGACCACAAATAATCTTGCACCTAGGCCAACTCTTGTATCGTGGCCTGGATTGAGTACACAAAGTAATTTAGTTGATGTTGGTGCAATTGCTACACATTTTTCACCGTATGGAGCGGTTTTTGATGGCTCACCTGCCTCTTTGGATCTAATAGTTCAGAGAAAAGCTGGCGTTCAAGATGAAGGATCTCAATTAGTCGCTCATATTTTTTCACAAGTTGCGGCAGATCAAGACACGTGGCTTGATCTGTGCGCTGGCCCAGGGGGCAAAGCCGCGTTGTTATCAGCGATTGCTCAATCTAAGAACGTTGAATTTAGTGCCAATGAAATATCTAAGGTGCGCGCAAACTTAGTACGTCAAGTTGTTCAAGGTGCCGAAGTAAGCACGATAGATGCTCGTGAATTGTCATCGCTAGGAAAAAAGTATGGAGCAATCCTTGCCGATGTGCCTTGTACCGGGCTAGGCGCACTACGTCGTCGCCCAGAAGTGCGTTGGCGCAGAACAGTTGCGGATCTGAAGTCGCTGGTAATTTTACAAGGAGAGATTATTGATGCGGCAATCGAATGCTTAAAACCTGGCGGAATATTGGGGTATGCAACGTGCAGCCCACATCTATCCGAAACTCGAATTGCAGTTTCGGAAACGTTAAAGCGTCATCCAGAAATGGAGTTAGTAGACCTCACTTCTTTCATTCATCCCGAACTGCGCCCAAACGCAGTGGATCGAGGGGCGCTGACATTGTGGACTCACCGGCACAACACGGATGCCATGTTTCTAAGTGTTTTACGTAAGACGAATTAGTATTGCTGCATGAATAAGTTAGTCCGTATCCATCCAAGTATTTTGAATGCTGATCATTCAAAAATTTTGTCAGAAATTGATCGAGTCTCCAAGGTTTCAGATTTATTGCATTTGGATATTTTGGATGGCAAATTCGCTCCTAACACATCTTTTTCTTGGGAAGAAGCGCAAAATATCATTACAAGTTCATCAATACCGGTGGATGCCCATTTGATGATTGTTGATGGTGATGAGCAAGGTCCACGATATGCAGAAGCTGGTTGCCAAAGTGTGACTATTCATGTTGAAAGTACACGAAATATTCGTAAAGCGATTAAAGACATTAAATCTCACGGCGCTCGTGCAAGTTTGGCTCTCAAACCTGCCACCCAGATTGAGGATTACAAAGAATATTTAGATGAAATAGATATGTTTTTAATTATGACCGTAGAACCTGGATTTGGGGGTCAATCTTTTATCTCTGAAATGATGGATAAGGTGTCACGAACGCGCGAATTAATCGGGGATAGACCAATTTGGTTACAAGTAGATGGTGGGATATCAAAAGAAACCATTGAAATAGCTAGCGCGGCTGGCGCCGACACCTTCGTAGCGGGTAGCGCTGTCTATAAGGCGCAAGATCCAGCGGCCATGGTTTCTATCTTGCGACATTTAGCAGAAAACGCGAAATAGATCTCTCTAGTAAACTAAAGGCATGAAAACCTTTGAATCCCTTTGGAGCGAATTAGAGAATATTTCTCTTACCCGCCCTGAAGGTTCAGGTACCGTTAAAGCGCTAGACGCAGGACTTCATGCAATAGGAAAAAAGATTATTGAAGAAGCTGGCGAAGTATGGATTGCGGCAGAACATGAAGATAACGAAGCACTCGCTTTAGAAATTAGTCAATTAATTTACCACTTGCAAACGCTGATGTTGGCTCGGGGTTTAACCCTTCAAGACATTTACAAGAATCTTTAGGAGATATTTATGTTAAGAGTTGCCATCCCTAATAAGGGATCACTTGCAGAAGATTCAATCGCAGTTCTTAAAGAGGCAGGATACAAACAGCGAACAGATAGTCGCGATCTTGTGTTAGTTGATACTGAGAATCAAATTGAATTTTATTATCTACGGCCTCGCGATATCGCACTCTATGTTGGTTCGGGTGAATTAGAAGCAGGGATCACCGGTCGTGATTTGCTGATCGATTCAGGAGCTGCTGCAATTGAAACTCTTGCGATGGGTTTTGGTGGGTCTACTTTTAGATTTGCAGCTCCAAATGGAAAGAGTTGGAAAATTGCAGATATTACTGGGAAACGAATTGCAAGTGCTTACCCAGGGCTGGTAAATGCGCATCTCAAATCTTTAGGAGTATCTTCAACTGTAGTTCGTTTAGATGGAGCGGTTGAAAGCAGTGTTCGATTAGGTGTCGCAGATTTGATTGCAGATGTTGTAAGCACGGGTAACACTTTGAGACAGGCAGGATTAGAGATTTTCGGTGATCCAATTTTGGTCAGTGAAGCAATATTGATTACTCGTGAGAAAGAAAAAAACAATCCATCATTACAGATTTTGTTACGCAGACTCCAAGGTGTTATCACAGCTCGTCAGTATGTATTACTAGATTACGACGTTCCGAGGAGTAAATCTGAAGCAGCTTGTGCAATCACGCCAGGTTTGGAATCACCAACTATTTCACCATTGCAAAATGAAGAATGGGTAGCGGTGCGTGCAATGGTTATTCGAAAAGATACTAATCGTGTAATGGATGAGTTGTGGGAAATAGGAGCCCGGGGAATTTTAGTTACAGATATTCACGCTTGTAGACTTTAAATATCTCTCTCTGATTCCTCGATATATTCTCGGCTTATTCCCAAAATAAATAGCACGGAGTCTAGATACGGTGCATTCAA
>JBEENC010000065.1:0-4971 GCA_041192285.1 Actinomycetota bacterium | reverse complement strand
AGAACCACAGACTGCAGTATTCGCCGATCAAGAAGGGGTTGAAGTTCGCTTCTACTCTGTTATCTATCAAGCAATTGAAGAGATCGAATTATCACTTAAGGGCTTGCTCAAGCCAGAATACGAAGAAATTGTTCTGGGTAGCGCAGAAGTTCGCGACATCTTTAAATCAAGTAAAGCTGGAAACATTGCTGGTTCGATGGTTCTAGATGGAATTATTCGTAGAAATGGTAAGGCTCGCTTGATGAGAAATGGCGATGTGATTACAGATAACCTCACTATCGATTCACTCAAGCGCTTTAAAGATGATGCCACTGAGGTCCGTGAAGGATTCGAATGCGGTATTGGTGTTGGATCACTTAAAGAAATGCTCGTGGGCGACACAATTCAGGTCTACGAAATGCGCGAGAAGAAGCGAGCATAAAACGTGGGTACATCGCATCGGAGTCAAAAAGTTGCTGACCGCATCAAAGTCGTTGTTGCAGGCCTACTCGAGGGAAAAATTAAAGATCCTCGATTAGGTTTTGTAACGGTTACTGATGCACGTGTGACTGGAGACTTACAACACGCATCGATTTTTTACACGGTGCTTGGCGATGATGAACAACGTGAATCCACTGCCGCCGCACTTGAAAGCGCTAAAGGAGTAATTCGTTCATCCGTTGGTAAAGACTTGGGTGTTCGAGTCACGCCATCTATCGAATTCTTTCTGGATGGATTACCGGAGAGCGCACTTGCACTGGACTCTTTATTGGCAAAAGTTCGCGAGCAGGATGCTGAAGTTTCCAAACTGCGTAAAGAAGCGAATTATGCCGGCGAACAAGATGCATATAAAGCGCCAAAAATTATTGATAACAGCAATAAACCAGCCCCAGTCGATCGCATCACTAACTGGGATGACGTTTGAAAAATATGTCTACAACAGATGGATTTGTAGTTGTAGATAAAGCAGGTGCAATGACAAGTCACGATGTTGTGGCTGTTGGACGACGGGTGCTGGGCACACGTAAAGTTGGACACGCGGGTACATTAGATCCGATGGCAACTGGCATATTAATTCTTGGATTTGGTCATGGGACAAGATTGCTTCAATACATAACCGATGGTGATAAGTCATATAGAGCAACCATTGCACTCGGTGCAGCCACAGTAACTGATGACGTCGAAGGCGAAGTAATTTCAGAAGCTAGTGCTTCAGATTTATTGAAAGTCACTGATGAAGATATTGAGAAACTCTTATCTGCAATGCGCGGAATTATTTCTCAACGTCCCAGTTCTGTTTCTGCAGTCAAAGTAGATGGCAAACGCGCACACGAGCGAGTAAGAGATGGTGAAGTATTTGAGTTGGCTTCACGTGAAGTAACTATTTCACAATTAGATGTAACAGAAATTCGCCGCAGCGAAAATGCTATTGCGATTGATATTGAAGTAACGTGCTCGGCAGGAACATTTATTAGAGCCATTGCGCGTGATTTAGGAAATTCATTCAATGTCGGGGGACATCTAACATATTTGCGACGCACCAGAGTGGCATCCTTTGGCGAAGATGTAGCCGCGCCATTTGAGGATTTTAAATCTGGCCAATTCAAGGCTTTGGGATTAGTCGAAGTTGCACGGAGAATTTTTCAGGTTCGTGAGATTAGTACGGTTGAGTCCGAAGAACTTTCTTTTGGCCGCAAGATTTCTGCTTCACCTAGTTCGCAGATTTACGCTGCTATCTCTGAATCTAATGAATTAATTGCCTTACTGGAAAATCGAGAAGATGGAGCAAAACCAATTGCAGTTTTCGCTCCTGCGAATTGAAGTGGCAGAATACGGACATGAGTAAGCGTGTAGTTGCAATTGGTGTCTTCGATGGAGTGCATCGTGGTCATCAAGAGATTCTTAATCGCGCCAAGGAAATTGCCGATGGCGGTCCGGTAATAGCCCTGACATTTGATCCTCATCCAGCGACAGTATTTGCACCAGATCGTGCACCAAAACTTCTCGTGACTCTTTCAGATCGAGTCGTCTTACTGAAAATTCATAATGCAGATCAAGTAGCTGTAATAAAATTTGACACTAAATTTTCACAAATGTCGGCCCAAGATTTTGTTGAGAACGTTCTCGTAAATCAATTACAAGCGAGCGACGTTGTTGTGGGTGAAAATTTCACGTATGGGCACAAAGCCAAAGGAAATATTGACTCATTGCGTTTAAGTGGTAAGTCTAAGAATTTTGACGTACACGTTCTTTCAATATCTCAAGATGAAATTCAAAGTATTTCATCTTCGCGTATTCGTACCTTAGTCAAAGATGGTCACGTTGAATCTGCACGTAATTTACTCACCAGACCTCATCGCTTGGATGGAATTGTCATTCACGGCGAAGCGCGCGGACGTGAAATCGGATATCCAACAGCAAATTTAGGGAACATCGAAGGTCAATGCATTCCTGCCGATGGTGTGTATGCAGGATGGCTCACTGTTGGAATAAATCGTTGGCCTGCAGCAATTTCAATTGGTACCAATCCAACATTTGAAGGCGATCGCTCGCGACAAGTTGAAGCGTATGCACTCGATCAAGTTGGTTTAGATTTATACGATCAGGGAGCAACCATTGAATTTGGTTGGAGATTAAGAGATACCCTCAAATTTGATGGACTTGATCCGCTCCTTGAGCAGATGGCGAAAGATTGCCAACGTGCGCGGGAATTGACGGAGGAATAGCTCCGATTTCCTCTATCCATAGCACCGCTGGTAACCTATGCCACGTCCAACGAGAAAAAGAGTTTCCGTGTGGCAAACCGGCAACCATCGTGGCCCAGTAAAAGGAGATGCAAGAAATGGCATTAACACCAGAAGTAAAGAAAGAAATCGTTGCTAAATACGGCAACTCCGCTACTGATACGGGAAGCCCTGAAGCGCAGATCGCGTTGTTATCCAAGCGTGTAGATGAAATTACTTTTCACCTTCAAACCAATCCACATGATCACCACAACCGTCGTGGTCTTTTGTTATTAGTTGGTCAACGCCGACGCATTCTTCAGTACCTCTCAAAGACAGACATCAATCGCTACAGAGCGATTATTGAAAAACTCGGCATTCGCCGTTAATTAGACACAACTACTAGCCGTGTGGGCAATGGTCCTCGGTAGTGGTTTCCGGAAATAGTGTGCACGAAAGTGGCACGTCCGTGAACTTCGATCGAAGATTCATTGTGCTCGACTCGGCTGTAGTCGAGAATAGGAGCGACCCATGGAGGGTCAAGAGATTCAATCCGCCGTTGCAGTAATTGATAACGGCAAGTTCGGAAAACGAGAAATTCGTTTTGAAACAGGCCGCCTTGCTAAGCAAGCAGCCGGTGCAGCAGCAGTTTATTTAGATGATCAGACTATGATTTTCTCAGCAACAACTGCTTCTAAAACACCAAAAGATCAATTTGATTTCTTTCCTTTAACAGTAGATGTTGAAGAGAAGATGTATGCAGTTGGTCGCATTCCCGGATCATTTTTCCGTCGTGAAGGACGTCCATCAGAAGATGCGATTCTGACATGCCGCTTAATCGATCGTCCTTTGCGTCCATCATTCGTTAAGGGTCTTCGCAATGAAGTGCAAATTGTTGTAACAGTTATGGCGCTAGACCCAGACCACATGTATGACGTAATCGCGATCAACGCTGCTTCAATGTCAACACAATTAGCAGGTCTTCCATTTTCTGGTCCAATTGGTGGCGTTCGCGTTGCACTTATTGAAGGTCAATGGATTGCATTTCCAAATCACTCACAACTTGATAAAGCAGTATTTGATATGGTCGTTGCGGGTCGTGTGACTAAAGATGACGTTGCAATCATGATGGTTGAAGCAGAAGCTACTTCACACACAATTGATCTGATTAAAGGTGGAGCACCAACTCCTACTGAAGAAGTTGTTGCCCAGGGCCTTGATGCTGCAAAACCATTTATTAAGGTTCTTTGTGATGCTCAATCAAAGCTGGCTAAGGTTGCTGCAAAGCCAACTGCTGAATTCCCAGTCTTCTTGGATTATCAAGACGATGTTTTTGCGGCCGTAGAAAAGGCAGCTAAAGATGAACTCGCAAAGGCAATGACAATTTCAGGAAAACAAGAGCGCGAAACAAAAATTGATGAAATTAGTGCCTCCGTTAAAGAGTCCGTAAGTGCACAATTTGAAGGACGCGAAAAAGAAGTTCCTGCAGCGTTTCGTTCACTAACTAAGAAATTAGTACGTCAACGTGTATTGCGCGAGAAGATTCGTATCGATGGACGTGGATTGCGCGATATTCGCCCACTTTCTGCAGAAGTTGAAGTGATTCCTCGTGTTCACGGTTCAGCGATCTTCGAACGTGGTGAAACTCAGATTCTTGGTATCACAACTCTTAACATGCTTAAGATGGAGCAACAGCTCGATACCCTCAATCCAGAAAATCACAAGCGTTATATGCATAACTACAATTTCCCACCATATTCAACTGGTGAAACAGGTCGTGTTGGAACACCTAAGCGCCGCGAAATCGGTCATGGTGCACTTGCAGAGCGTGCACTGATTCCAGTACTGCCAACTCGCGAAGAGTTCCCTTACGCAATTCGTCAGGTTTCTGAAGCGCTTGCTTCAAATGGTTCAACCTCTATGGGTTCAGTATGTGCATCAACACTTGCACTATTTAATGCTGGAGTACCACTTCGTGCGCCAGTTGCAGGTATTGCAATGGGTCTAATTTCAGATGATGTTGATGGCAAAATTGAATACGTTGCCTTAACAGACATTCTTGGTGCAGAAGATGCCTTTGGCGATATGGACTTTAAAGTCGCCGGAACTAAAGACTTCGTTACAGCGCTTCAATTAGATACAAAGCTTGATGGAATTCCAGCATCCGTTCTTGCTGGAGCACTTCTGCAAGCAAAAGAAGCACGCCTTGCAATTCTCGATGTAATGAACGAAGCGATTGATTCACCGGATGAGATGAGTCCATTTGCTC
>JBEENC010000064.1:0-5014 GCA_041192285.1 Actinomycetota bacterium | reverse complement strand
TTTGGTGTTCGCGTCCTCATTGATTGGATTATGACTTTATGATAAAAATTGACCCACATACGTACGCAGAAGGTTTTATTTCAGAAGATGAATTCCAAATTCGTGCCAGAGCTCGCGGTATTGAAGTTGGCGCAAAAGATGCATCAACAGGTGTTGGTTCATATCTTCGGACATTAGCTCATCAACTATCAGCACAATCTGTTGTTGAAGTAGGAACTGGTTCTGGAGTCGGAAGTCTCTGGCTATTGGGCGGAATGATTGCAAGCGGCACTCTCACCTCTATTGATGATGAAACCGAGCATTCCCGAATTGCGCGAATAGCGATGCAGGACGCAGATATTGCACCATCTCGCTACAGACTTATCACTAATTCAATTATGGACGTGATGACCAAATTAACTGATCGTGCATATGACTTAGTTGTATTGCGGCACAATCCTGAAGATTTGACGTACACAGTTGAAGAAGCACATCGAATACTGCGTAGTGGCGGAGTAATGGTTATCGACGGATTCTTTGGCGGAGGCAAAGTTAGTGATCCATCACAGCGAGATCCGCGAACAATTGCACTGCGCGAAGCTGGTAAGACGGTAAAAGGTGCTACAGATCTCTGGGTAAGCACACTCATTACTGTTGGCGATGGATTGTTAATCGCGACAAAGTTGTAGCAAGATAGGCACTATGAGCTTTCTTTCTAGAAAATCGCGTGCACGAATTGATGCACCGTGGTGGAACTCTCAAGATTTTTCACAATCGCGCAGAGGAGTGAGCCCAGGTTCTGTTGTTGTACTAGCCATTATTGCTGGAATTGTCGGTGGCGTACTCGGTATTAATGCAACGGGTGGATTCTTTGGTGGCAAAGTAAACCTGGTTTCTGCATCAAATTCTGTCGAACGCAAGCCAGATTCAGTTGCTGGTTTGGCAAATAGAGTTTTGCCTTCAGTGGTTTCAATAACAACCAGGTCCGGAAGTACGGGCTCAGGATTTATTATCGATAGTGCTGGGTTTATTCTCACGAATAATCACGTTGTTGAGCAAGCCGCACTGGCTAAAGCAAAAATTATTGTCACTCTCAACAATGGCAAAGAGTTTGAGAGCAAAATTATTGGCAGAGATGCATCCTATGACTTAGCGGTTCTTAAGATTCTTGCAACTGGTTTACCCGCACTTCAATTTGGCGACAGCGATAAAGTTGCTGTGGGTGATGCAGTAATTGCAATTGGATCACCACTTGGTTTATCTGGCACCGTTACATTAGGAATTATTAGCGCAAAAGATAGAGCTGTAACAGCTGGTGGAACTGCCGGTGAGAACTCATTTATCAATGCTTTACAGACTGATGCCGCGATAAATCCTGGAAATTCCGGCGGTCCACTTATAAATACAACAGGGGCTGTGATTGGAATTAACTCTGCAATTGCAACTCTTAGCGGGGCATCAAATAGTCAAGCTGGATCCATTGGATTAGGTTTTGCAATTCCTATCAATCAAGCCAGAAAAACAGCAGATCAATTAATTAAAACTGGAAAAGCTTCTTATCCTGTGATGGGCATTTCAATTGATATGAATTTTGTAGGTCCAGGTGCGAGAGTGACAACTGCTGATGGTGCAATCCTTGCTGGTGGTCCCGCACAGAAAGCAGGATTGCAACCTGGTGATCTAATTATTGAATTTGCAGGTAAGACAATATATAACAGCGATGAACTCATTGTTGCTATTCGATCAAAAAATATTGGCGATCGAGTTGAGATTAAGTACAAGCGTGGCAGTAGCACACGCACAGCAACGGTCGTTCTTGCTGCTGGCAAGAACTAATCCGAAACAACCACTAGGCTAAAATCATGTTTTTTGGGATCGGTCCAGGTGAATTCGTAGGATTGGCATTAATCGCAATAATTTTTGTGGGACCAGAACGTTTACCTAAGTTTTCATCCGATGCTGCGAAGTTCTTAAAGAAGGTAAAGAATTTAGCAAATTCAGCAACCGCTGAATTACGTGAAAATCTCGGACCTGGATTTGAGGATTTACAACCATCGGATCTGAATCCAAAAACTTTTATAAAGAAGCAAATTGCAGGGGTACTCGATGAGGACAAACCACGAAATACAGCACCGCCTAAAATAGATCCGGATTTGCTATGACCATTATTGATTCAATTCATGCAGCTCTGGCAACGGTAGAAGACCCGGAAATCCATCGTCCACTTCCTGATTTAGGAATGGTTGAATCTGTCCAAGCCGATGCAGGAGTCGCTCGACTCAAGATTTTGCTCACGATTTCTGGCTGTCCGATGCAAGATCGCCTTCGAAGTGACATTACACAAGCAGTTATGGCAGTTGAATCTATCTCCTCTGTCGAAATTACATTTGGTGTTATGAATGAAGAACAACGAGGAAAACTTAAATTGCTGTTACGTAATGGTCGCGAAAAAATAATTCCGTTTGCTCAACCAGAATCCCTCACACGTGTAATCGGTATTGCATCCGGCAAAGGGGGAGTTGGAAAATCCTCGCTGACTGTTAATTTGGCAGTTGCAGCAGCCCAGAAAGGCTTGCGTGTAGGACTTTTGGATGCTGATGTTTATGGTCACTCCGTTCCAAGATTGATGGGATTAATCGGTCAACGCCCCACAGCCATTGATCAGATGTTCATTCCACTTGAGTCTTATGGCGTAAAAGTTGTTTCTATGGAGATGTTTAAACCAGAACGCTCAGATGCCGTTGCATATCGCGGACCACTTCTTCATAAGGTTTTGGAGCAATTACTCTCAGATGCTTACTGGGGTGATTTAGATTTGTTACTCATTGACTTACCACCCGGAACTGGTGATCTTGCAATTTCATTAGGACAACTCATTCCAACGTCAGAAATTCTTGTTGTAACAACTCCGCAGATTGCTGCGGCAGAAGTTGCTGAAAGAGCGGGCCGAATCGCCCACCAAATCAAACAACATCTCGTTGGCGTAATTGAAAATATGTCTGACTTTCCTTGCCCCCATTGCAACGAAATGATTTCTTTGTTTGGCTCTGGCGGCGGAGAAGAAACAGCAAAGAGGCTCTCAGAATTAGCAGGAATTAATGTGGCATTACTTGGGAAGGTTCCATTTAGTCCAGATTTACGTACTGGTGGAGATAACGGATCTCCCGTAGTAATGCAATATCCTGATAGTGCCGCAGCTAAATCAATTATTGCAATTGTGGATCAGCTAGTTGTTCGAAAGAAATCACTTCTCGGTGTCAGGCTGGGTGTTTCCACGTAATTCTTTAAGAACTTCTTCGAGCATGTCCCCAAGTTCATTGCGCAAGAAATCTCGAGTTGCCACTTCACCTAATGTGTTACGAAGGCTTGCCAATTCACGAGTGAGATATTCGGTATCGGCAATGGAGCGCTCATTGCGAGCACGATCTTCACTTACTTGAATTCGATCGCGGTCTGCTTGGCGATTTTGTGCAAGCAAAATCAGAGGTGCAGCGTAAGAAGCTTGTAATGACAAGATCAGAGTTAAAAAGATGAATGGATAATCGTCAAAGCGTAGATCCACCGGAGCCAAGGTATTCCAAGCAAACCAACTCAACACAAAGCCTGTCATGTAAACCAAGAAACCTGCTGTTCCTAAGAAGCGTGCAAATTGTTCTGATAAGCGCCCAAATGCTTCAGGATCAAAGTTAGGACGAAATGTGCGACCTGCCTCGCGAGGCGTGTCTAAACGGTTATTGCGTGCCATTTTTATCCCTCGCTTATTTCTGTATCAAGTAACTCTTCATGGGCTAAAACATTTACCGTCTTTGAGATATCACGGTGATCGTGGCGCCAATTTTCTGGCAGTAAGTGATCGAGTACGTCATCGACAGTTACTGCGCCTAATAAACGCTCGTTTGCATCTACTACTGGCAGCGATAATAAGTTATAGCTGGCTAAGTATGACGAAACTTCATTCAGCGATGCTTGGGGATTTAATCCTTGAGTATCTGTATCAACCATGGATCCAAGTAGCTTGGATGGGGCTTCCCGTAGCAACCTTTGATAGTGGGCAATTCCAATGAATCTACCTGTGGGAGTTTCTAGTGGAGCTCGGCAAATAAAAACTTGTGATGCAAGTGCTGGTGAGATTTCACTCTGTCGAACCGCAGCCAGTGCTTCTGCAACAGTGTTATCTGCAGTCATCACAATTGGTTCTGTCGTCATCATGCCACCTGCTGTGTAATCCTCATAATTCATCAAGCGACGAACGTCTTCAGCATCTTCTGGTTCCATTAATTCTAGAAGTGCCTGTGCACGTTCTTGGCCAACTTCACGGAGCAAGTCGGCAGCATCATCTGGATCCATCTCACCCAAAACATCGGCAGCACGTTCTCCTTCTAGTTCTGCCAACAATTCAACGCGCTCTGCTTCATCCATTTCTTCAAGCACATCTGCCAGACGTTCATCGTTGAGAGCCCGTGCGACTTCAACGCGACGCTTTGGTGCCAAATCGTGCATAACCGATGCAAGGTCAGCAGCTCGAAGTGTGCTCAAAGTCGCAAGTAGATTTGCAACTCCTTGATTGTGTTCAGAGGTTGCAAAACCGGAAACTTCTTCCCACGTAAGCGTTGATGTGGCACCTTTACGACGTAATCCTGTGCCGCGACGCATTACGTGCACCCGTGTGATTAGCCAATCACCATTGCGGTTTTGTTCCATTCCCATATCTTCGACAACAACTTTTTCTCCAGTCTCAATGAGTGAAACAGAACGATCAAGCATTTCTCCAAGAACTAAAACTTCACCGGTGCGAGATTCGAATCGACGCATGTTAAGTAAGCCAGTAATAATTACTGTGCCACTTTCAATAGATGTCACACGTGTTATTGGTACAAAAACTCGACGACGAAGTGGAACTTCAACTATTAAACCTAAAATTCTTGGTGGTTGATTATTTGCACGAAGGGTCGCCAAAGCATCTCGCACCTTTCCTACTGGATCACCATTTGGATCAAAGACCGCGGTACCTGCAAGACGGGCGAGAAATACTCGA
>JBEENC010000063.1:0-5071 GCA_041192285.1 Actinomycetota bacterium | reverse complement strand
GTTGAATCATTTGATGAAGCTGTCTTTACAGATGGACTCATGTTTGACGGATCTTCGATTCGCGGCTTCCAAGCGATTCACGAATCAGATATGAAGTTGCTACCAATTCCTGGTTCAGCATTTATTGATCCATTCCGTAAGGAAAAAACACTTGTTATTTTATTTAGCGTTCACAATCCAGATGATAACTCCCCTTACAGTCGCGATCCCCGCGGTGTTGTTGGCAAGGCAGTTGAATACCTAAAGTCAACAGGAATTGCAGATACTGCGTTCTTTGCACCTGAAGCAGAGTTCTATGTCTTTGATGCAGTTCGATTTAAAACAGATATGCACGAGTCATATCATCACATCGATTCATATGAAGGTGCCTGGAATACTGGCGCGGAATACGATGCTGATGGAACTCCTAACCGCGGGTATCGCACACGTATCAAAGGTGGTTACTTCCCAGTTTCACCAACTGATCAATTTGCAGACCTACGTGATGAAATGGTTATGAATCTTGGCAAAGTTGGTTTATTAGTTGAACGCGCACACCACGAAGTAGGCACTGCGGGTCAAATGGAGATTAACTATCGTTTCAGCGACATTCTTAACGCAGGCGATGATGTCATGAAGTTTAAGTACATCATTAAGAATACTGCTTGGGAAAATGGCAAGACTGCAACATTTATGCCAAAGCCGCTTTATGGTGACAACGGTTCAGGAATGCACGTTCACCAATCTCTGTGGAAAGATGGAAAGCCACTGTTCTTCGGAGATGGTTACGCCGATCTTTCAGATATGGCTCGCTGGTATGTCGGTGGTTTGCTCAAGCACGCACCATCACTACTTGCATTTACAAATCCAACTGTTAACTCTTACCACCGCTTAGTTCCGGGTTATGAAGCACCTGTAAATCTTGTGTACTCGGCTCGTAACCGTTCTGCGTGTATTCGTATTCCAATTACTGGTTCGAATCCAAAAGCAAAGCGCATTGAGTTCCGTTGCCCAGATCCATCCTCAAACCCATATCTAGCATTCGCAGCAATGCTGATGGCTGGCCTTGATGGAATTCAAAATAAGATCGAACCACCAAAGCCAGTTGATAAAGATCTCTACGAACTAGAGGGCGCAGAAGCTGCGGCCATTCCACAAGTTCCAGGCTCCCTTGAAGCGGTACTTAACAATCTCGAAGAAGATCACGAGTTTTTGCTTAAGGGTGGCGTCTTTACTAAAGATCTCATTGACACATGGATTGCATTTAAGCGCACACAAGAAGTTGATTATGTTCGCTTGCGTCCACACCCAGCAGAGTTCGAGCTTTATTACGATCTCTAAGATTGAGCTAATCAAAAGCCCCGCCGCATACATGGCGGGGCTTTTGCTATTCTTGCCAACATGAATCGCCTTACTCTCTTTCTTTCTAAATTCATTAGAACTGAGAGCTCAGGCGGAGTAGCACTAGTAATTGCTTGTGCGATTGCTCTTATTTTTGCGAACTCCCCACTTCGTGATTCATATGAATCATTATTTTCATCTTTTCATAACTTCATCAATGAAGGCCTCATGGCCATTTTCTTCTTTTTAGTTGGCTTAGAAATAAAAAGAGAGTTTGCAGAAGGTGAGTTTAAGAATCCAAAGAATGCAGCTCTGCCTGTATTTGCAGCCCTCGGCGGCATGGCTTTGCCAGCAATAATTTTCGCGACGTTAAACTCTTCAGGTAGCGCATCATCGGCGTGGGCTGTGGCAATGCCAACCGATATTGCTCTGGCTTTGGGAGCACTGGCACTGCTGGGTTCGCGCATAGATTCATCGCTCAAGATTTTCTTGTTAACTCTGGCAATAGCAGATGATTTATTTTCAATCATAATTCTGGGAATCTTTTACTCTTCAGGAATTAGCGCAATCAAGATTGCATCAACAATCGGTGCTGTTTTATTGGCTTTGGCTCTGCCTAGCGGTAAAAAAATTACAACTACTCGACTAATAAATTGGATTCATCCCTACAGTGCGTTCATAATCATCCCGCTCTTTGCCCTTGCAAATATTGGTGTCCACGTCGATTTTTCTTCACTCGAAGAAACCTTCACTTCTCCCATTGCTACAGGTTTAATTTTTGGACGTGTTATTGGAAAAATTATTGGAATCACTCTCTTTGCGTGGTTTGCAATCCAATTAAAATTTGCCATTAAGCCTGCGTCATTGAGCTATAAAGAAATTGCCGGGGCTGGCGCCCTTGCAGGTATGGGACTTACGGTTTCGCTCTTTATCGCAGATCTCGCTTTAACTTCATCCCAAGATTTAGCACAAGTTAAAGTTGGATTAATAGTCGCAGCGTTTATCTCTGCCCTTATTGGCTTGGCAATTCTCAGAAAATATTCAGTCAAGAACGATTAGTTCTCCTGTTGTGCAATGCTTTTTTTGCCAAATAAAAAGCGTCCGCTTGCGCCCACAATCATTGCCAAGATGACGCCCACGTTGGCATAAGCCCATGGACCTTCTTTACCGCCAATTGCATCTAAGAAATATCCTTGCCAACTCAACCAGGATGCGAAGGTATTAGTGACAAATCCCCAGCCAATAATTGTTCCAATTACAACGATGGATATAGAACTCCAGTTTACGGATCCGTATTTTCCATTAGGCGTAAACAAATCGGCTTCGCTGTAGCTTTTCTTGCGCATCAAAACATCGGTCACAAATACAGCACTCCATGCCGCCACGGGCACTCCCAAAGTGATCAGAAATCCTTGGAATGGAAAGAAGAAGTTATCGGCGATCCAGACGATGTAAATCGCACCGATTAACATGATGAAGCCATCTATTGAAGCGGCTATGTGGCGTTTAACCGGTAGGCCCAAGCTAACGAGTGTTAATCCTGAAGAGTAAAGATCTAAAATTGCCCCACCTACTAAACCTAAAATTGCAACCAGTGAGAAAATAATTAAATACCAGGTCGGCAACAACGTTGTTAGCGCCCCTATTGGATCCATTGCAATTGCTGCTGATAAGTCTGCGTCACTGGCCGATAGAGCGGCCCCATAAATGACAAGGATGATCGGAACAATGGATGCACCAAGAACTGTCCAACCAACTACGGATTTGCTGGCAACAGATCTAGGTAAATAGCGAGAATAATCTGCTGCTGCATTTACCCAACCCAAACCGATTCCGGTAACGCCGAATATAAGCGCGCCAATGAAACCTTGAATCGATCCATTAGGAACGTCTACAACAGCACTCCATTTAACAGAATCCAGAGTGAGTGCAATATAGCCAAGAGTTAAAACAACGGTAAGTAAGGTCAGATACTTTTGAATTTTCATGATTACTTTAAATCCAAGAACGCCACCGATTATTGTGAGTGAAACCGCCACGATAAATCCACAGACCATCGCAATATTGCGATCAACATTTCCTACGCGCTCAAAAACAGTTCCGGTTGCCAGAGTAGCCAGTGATACTAGAACTGTTTCCCAACCAACAAAAACTAAATAAGAAAGAAATCCGGGCAACACATTGCCTTTAACTCCAAAGGCTGCACGAGAGAGAACCATTGTCGTTGCATTTGATTTTTTACCAGCCAGAGAGCTAAAACTAACAACTAAGAAGGACAGTATTGTTCCAAGAATTGCTGCAAGGGTTGCTTGCCAAAAAGATATTCCAAAACCTAGAAAGAATGCTCCATAGGACAGTGCCAACAAAGACACATTTGCACCACACCATGGCCAAAATAGGTCACGCGCTCTTCCATGTCGCTCGTTTTCAGCAATCAGGTTTGTAGAGTTAATTTCATACGCTGGCATTTTCGCGAAAAACCTTTCTTAGTCCAAGAAAAAGTCGAGTAAGAAATCCTTCATTCCTGGAGTAACAGAGTATTTCTCTAAATCCGTGATTCCCTCACTTGCAAGGAGCGTGTCATCTACAAAGAAGTTGCCTGTGCATTCCTTGGCATCTCTATTAAAGATAATGTGTGCAGCATCAGCCAAAATTTGTGGTGTTCTGCCAGCTGACGCATCGATTCCCGGAATCATTTGTAGCGCTGCTGTGTCGATTACAGTCCGTGGCCACAGCGCATTGACGCCGATGCCATCTCGCTTAAATTCTTCTGCCATACCCAGAACGCACATGCTCATTCCGTACTTTGCCATTGTGTAGGCAACGTGATTTTTAAACCACATAGCTTTCATTGATAGCGGAGGTGAAAGATTCAAAATATGCGGATTACGACCAGCCTCTGCAGACTTTCGTAAGTGCGGCAACGCTGCTTGTGATACCAGAAACGTTCCACGCACATTGACATCAAACATAAGGTCAAAACGCTTTGCAGGGGTTTGATCGGTGCGAGTTAAATTAATCGCACTGGCGTTGTTGACCAAAATATCAATTCCACCAAATTGTTCTGCCGTTTTACTAATTGCTGCATCAATTTGTGCCTCATCGCGAATATCACACTGAATTGGAAGGGCTGTGCCACCTGCAGCTTCGATTTCTTTTGCTGCCGAAAAAATTGTTCCGGGTAGCTTTGGATTGGCTTCGGCTGTCTTTGCTGCGATTGCGATGAGCGCGCCATCTTGGGCAGCTCGTAAAGCAATTGCTAAACCAATTCCGCGTGAGCCGCCAGTAATAAACATGCGCTTTCCAGCAAGTGACATTATTTACCCTTCTTCGCCATAAATTTCATGAAAGCATCCATTGCTTCCTCTGATTGAAGTGCAAGAGAAAACAATTCAAACTCTGCGCGCATGACGGCTGCTACAGCATCGTGTGATCCACTCTTAAGAAGTGCTTTGGTATTAATCATCGCTTGTGGTGGTTGCTGGGCAATGTGCTTTGCAATTGTGGTTACTGCAGTAATTGGATCACTTTCAATCTGTGCCACAAGTCCCATTTCTTTTGCAGCGTTGGCGTCAAAAGAATCTCCGGTCATGAAAATCTGAGCAGCTCTTTGATAACCAACAAGTCGCGGAAATAAGTAACTCGATCCGGCTTCTGGAACTAATCCCAGAGATGTAAATGGCATCGAAAATTTTGCAGTTGGTGATGCGACCACCACGTCGCAATGCAGCAACATCGTTGTCCCAACTCC
>JBEENC010000062.1:0-5072 GCA_041192285.1 Actinomycetota bacterium | reverse complement strand
CGCGCGCTATTGGATACTTACTTGCAAAGTTACCTGGGTATGCCAGTGATGAACTATTAGCTCTGGCAACCCTGGTAATCCATCCTCGTGAACTAGCTAGTGCCCGTAAGTTTAGAAAATCCCACAGGTTACTCTCAGCTCGTGCTGTTAAAGATTTCATTCCACATCGTCGACATCAACTCCGGGCAGCTGCCGAAAGATTTTTCGATGTAATTCGAAGTTCATTACTTCCGACGGTAGTTGAAACGAGCACAGCACTTGATCTACTCAATGAAGATGAAGATTTATTAACACCTGCCACAACAGGTCGATGGTGGACAATATTTAAACAACCAAAAGCTCTTGCCGGTTTTGCTATGTTGATTTTAATCGCACTATGGTCAAGGCATAGATACGGCCCGTTGGTTGGCGGCGCGCTTGTACAAACGCCCGAGGGTGCTCGAGATTTATGGCGAATGTATTTTGAATCATGGCACCAAATAGGAATGGGAACCGATCAAAGCGCACCGACGTGGATCGCAGTAATTGCACTTGGCTCAACAATTTTATTTGGCAAAGCCACTCTCTTTATTTCGCTACTTTTCTTCTTTGCCCCCCTCATTTTTATGCTTGCCAGTTTTAGACTCTTTGCAAGACTTACCTCGCACAATTGGTTGCGAGTTGTAGCTAGTTTTCTCTACGCGATTTCTCCAGTTGCAGTCGCCAGTATTAACTCAGGCCGAATTGGAACAGTCGTAACCCTTATCCTCTTGCCTTACATCGGATTGCTGATAAGTGATTGGCTCACGATTGAAAATTCGTCGTGGAGAAAGATTTTCCTTTTAACTTTATTTCTATCTATTTCTTTCGTATTTTCAATGCAAGTATTTGTCTATGTAGCAATTGCTACCCTAATAATTTCTGTCATTGATTTTATTAAATATGGAAATATTCGTTTTTTCCGCCAACAACTCTCTCGCCGCCTCACTCTGGTTATCGCACCACTTCTGATCGCAATTCCGTGGTCAATTCAAACCATACTCACTCCAAAGAATCTTCTTCTCGAACCAGGATTAGCTCTTGCAGGCGGGGGACCAAATTTTGCTTTACTTGTAAATCCCGGTGGTTCTGGTGCTTTGCCATGGTGGTCACTTAGCCCAGTTTCTCTCGTTCTTTTTGTCGCACTTTTCTCTTCCACTAAAGCACGAGTTATTTCTTACTTTGGAAGCGGTGCGCTATCTGCAGCGGTGCTCATCGGTTCACTTTCGATTTCTGGACATGGCAATTCAGCACCAGTTCGCACCTGGACTGGTTCACTCTTATCAATTGCAACTATCTGCTCAGTCGCTGCTGGAATTCTAATTTTAGATCGGTTGCGCGAGGTGCTTGTTGTTACAAACTTTCATTATCGCCACATTCTTGCTGGCTTACTCGTCATCGTGACAACTTTATATTCGCTCTCAACAATTTCTTGGCTTGTAACAGCGGGTGCTGATTCTCCCGTGCGAGCCACGGATTCTAAAATTTTGCCGGCATTTCTTGGAGTTGAAGATGGAGTGAAGACACTCGTACTTCGACAAGTGAAAATCAATGACGTCAATACTGTGCAATATTTTCTAGCACGAGGCCACGACGTCCTCTTAGGAGAACCTGACATTTCTCCTGCGGAGTCACCAGAAGTGACAAATGCCATCAAGGAAATAGCCGATGGCACTGGAATAGCTGCCTCTAAGGTTCTTGGTCGCCACGGAATTAAATATGTATTCGCAAAGAGTCCAACGAATAAAGAAGTAGTTCGAACTATTGATGGCCTTGGTGGATTTGTTCGAGCATCTGCGACTAGCGCTGGAATCGTTTGGAAAGTAAGTAATGCCTATAGTCGAATTAACTTTATTGATGCCACCGGAAAAGTATCTGAAATCTTGAGCACAAGCGTTGGTACTCGCACTCAAATTAATTCACCAGGAACAATTCTGCTCACTGATTCTTACAGCAATGATTGGAAAATATTCCAAAATGGGCAGACCCTCGAACGAACAAGAGATACAAACGGTTTTACGCAATTTGCAGTAGATGAACCAGGAGAAATCTCCTTACTCCATGATGGAACCAGTCGCCGCGGCTTACTTTCACTGCAATTAATTTTTCTTATGACCGTCATTGTGCTTGCTGCACCAGCTGGTCGCCGACGTCGTGAAATGTCAGAAAGCGAGCTGACATGAAGTTAAAAAGATTTTTCATCATCGCTATTATCTTGGGCTTACTTATCGGAGTTTCAAATACCTTAAGTGGATCAATTTCTCGCCAACAATTTTCTAAGAGTTATCCATCAGTAGTATGCCCTTCAACTATGAATTCTCTGACTTCTCAAGTCTCTATAGGTTCGTTAATTACAAAAATACGTCGTGTAGGTTCGACTTCAGCGAAATTTGTAAAATCTCGCGCTCTTCGTATTCCCATCCCTGAAGTTCCAATTCTTGTAGACGCACAAGGCATTACACCGATCATTTGGCAGAGTCGTCCAGGAACATGGGCTGGCGGAACTATTTGTTCAGATCCAGCAGCAAGCCAATGGTTTGTTGGTGGGTCAGCCGATATCACGGCTCGTGGAAAATTAATTCTTGTTAATAGTGGACTAAGTGAATCGGTTGCAGATGTTTATATCTGGAGTGGTACATCTCCTGACAGCACTAAAGCAATTGCCGTGAAAGCAAATTCTTACGAAGCCGTTAGTCTTGATTCACTTGCACCCGGTGAATCTTCCATAGTTATTCGAGTTGTCTCAAGATCTGGTCGCTTGAATGCTTTTATGGTAGATGAACGCGGAAAAGGTCTTCGCGCATTAGGTGGAGATTTAGTAAGTCCGGGAGTTGCACCGTCTAAGCAAATTTATATACCTGCAATTCCGCTTCAACAAAAAGTTAAGAATGCGCCGGCGCAACAACTGCGACTATTGGCACCGGGGGATGCTGATGCAAATATAAGCGTCGAAATTATTTCTGGGGATGGACGTTTTACACCTGTTGGGTTTAATGAAATCGTTCTCAAAAAGGGGCAGGTGATGAATTTCTCACTCTCACCCACTGTTAGCTCATCGGTATACGGAATAAGAATTGAATCTGATGAACCAATTGTTGCCGGAGTTTTTGCCAATGTTGGAAAAGATTTCGTGTGGAGCACTTCTGTTCCGCCTTTGAACCCCTTCACGATTGCCATGACTGGAATGTCACCCTTACTGGTTTTCATCGGTGATCGAATCAATGTGGATCTCGAACTCGGCGTTGCCGGTGGGAAGAAAGTTCGCCAAACTATTCAAGGAAGTGACATCGCTTTCTGGCGGGTTCCTGACAACGCTCGAAATTTAACCTTCGTACGAGTAAGTGCTAATACCTATGGATCTGCTCTGCAAGCCTCAGTAAATGGCTTTGGGTCATTTCCGTTAATTGCAGGAAGCGTCCTGACGAAATCAGTCGTTCCTACTGCAAACATTCGCGTTTTGAATCCTTGATAATCCCAAGTTTTTACTGCACACCCCACTAATCTTGTATTCATGAGTACACGATATGGGCGCGCATGTTCGCGTACTAGTTGTCGACTCACTGCAACTATGACATTGACCTATAACTATGCAGATTCGGCTGCTGCACTCGGTCCACTTGCAACGTTCTCAGAACCACATGCTTATGATCTGTGTGAAAAACATGGTGAACGTCTTACAGTTCCAAATGGATGGAATGTTATTAAGGCATCCATCAATGCACACGATAACGGCCCAACGCAAGATGATTTAATGGCAATCGCTGACGCAGTTCGTGAAGCTGGCTCAAAAGAAATTAGTAGTCAAAGTCCACAAAGCAGCGCCAGCGCTGCAACATCACTCGGTCGTCGAGGGCACTTGCGCGCAGTTCCGTCTTAGACTTAGCACATGGGAACGAGTGAAATTCCAAATATTTTTAAAGCATATGACATACGCGGTTTAGTTAGTACGCAATTAACTTCGGATTTCGCATTTGCAACAGGTGCAGCTTTTGCTCGATTTATCATTCAAGAACGTGAACCAGGAACAATTCTTATAGGCGAAGATATGCGCCCATCGTCGCCACAACTAGCCGATGCATTCTCAAGCGGTGTTACTTCTCTTGGTTTAGATGTCATTCGTATAGGTCTTGCATCGACAGATATGTTGTATTTCGCGGCTGGCAAATTAAATATGCCAGGTGCAATGTTTACGGCAAGCCACAATCCTGCTCAGTACAACGGCATTAAATTATGCCTCAGCGGAGCCAGGCCAATCGGAAAAGAATCCGGTTTACTCACAATAGAAAATTTCGTTCGCTCAGGATCTCCTATTTCTTTTGGAAATATCGGAAAAGAGAGTTCCCGCTATGTGCTCTCGGATTACGTTACACACTTGCACTCGCTTGTGGATCTATCCGCAATTAGAAAACTAAAAATTGTTATTGATGCTGGAAATGGCATGGCCGGATACACAGCCCCTGCCATCTTTGAAGAGTTAAATGTAAAAATTATTCCTATGTATTTTGAACTTGATGGCTCTTTTCCAAATCATGAGGCCAATCCGATTGAACCTAAGAATCTCAAAGCCTTACAGAAAGCTGTGAAAAAACATGGAGCTGACCTGGGTTTGGCATTTGATGGAGATGCGGATCGCTGTTTCTTAGTAGATGAAAATGGGGCGACGGTTAATCCTTCAGACTTAACGGCTCTCATAGCTGATCGCGAATTAAAAATTCATCCCGGATCTTCAATTATTTACAATCTCATTTCATCACGATCGGTTGCCGAAGTTATTGAAGAAAATGGCGGGATAGCACTTCGATCTCGGGTAGGGCACTCATATATCAAAGCGATGATGGCGCAGAGTGGTGCAATTTTTGGTGGTGAACATTCAGGTCATTTTTATTTTAAGGATTTTTGGAAGGCAGATTCTGGGGCGCTTGCAGCCCTTCATGCAATCGCTGCCCTTGGAACATCTAAGAAAACTCTCTCAAAGTTGCTTAAACCGTATCAACGATATTTTTCAAGTGGTGAGATAAATTCAAAAGTTAAAGATGCTCAAAAATCAATGAGTG
>JBEENC010000061.1:0-5093 GCA_041192285.1 Actinomycetota bacterium | reverse complement strand
GATGGTCGCGTGCGTGCGCGGCAAACAATTAACATCAAAATCCCTGCAGGAGTTGAAACAGGCAACAGAATTCAAATGTCTGGCCGCGGTGAAGTTGGTCCTGGCGGTGGACCTGCTGGTGATTTGTACGTTGAAATAGTTGAGCGCCCTCATGAATATTTAGTTCGAGATGGTGATGACTTACATGTTCAAATCGGAATATCAATGGCACATGCCGCACTTGGTACTCATGTACAAGTAGAAGGCTTGGATGGAAGTATTGATGTTGAAATAAAACCTGGCATTCAAAGCGGTTCACCAATCCTGCTTAAGGGGAAAGGCGTTACACATCTGCGTAGTTCTTCACGGGGAGATTTGATCGTCCACGTTGAAGTACAAACGCCAGTAAAACTTAATCGTGAGCAAGAAGAGCTGTTGCAGAAATTTGCTGATGCACGTGGTGAAAAGCAAGGCGATGTACATTTGAGTAATCGCGAGGGCGGATTATTTGGAAAACTAAAGGGAGCGTTTCACCGATAATTATGTTGACCTTATTTTTCGTAGATGATCTACCCCGAAAAGTGGGCGCTACTTACGAATTTGACTCTGATGACGCCCAGCACGCAATTCGTGTATTGCGAATGAGTGCAGGTGAAACATTTATGCTCTCTGATGGTCGCGGTGCGTGGTCAAAGGTAAAAATATATGCGGTTAAAAAGAAGTCACTTGAAGTAGAAGTAATGGAATCAGGCATTCAAGATCAGATAGAAATTTCATTTACAGTTGTTCAAGCACTACCTAAGGGCGACCGCTTGAAAGAATGTATTGAGCTGCTCACTGAAGGCGGTGTTGACACGATCATTCCGTGGTCAGCGCAGCGCTCTATTGGAAAGGCAGAAAAAGGAGTTGAAAAACTCCAAGTAACTGCTCGTGAAGCGAGTAAGCAATCTCGTCGCTTATTTATTCCTGCTGTAACAGAAGTTGCCAACACTGCCACAGTAATTGAATTAATTTCTGAGCATGACCTTGTATTAGTTTTCCATGAGAGCGCAACGAGTAAAGTCTCAGAGATTGTGTCTAAAAAATACTCAGAGTCTGCTAACGTCATGATAATTATTGGCCCAGAAGGCGGAATCACAAATGAAGAGCTCGAACTCTTCAAATCTGCTGGAGCCAAGGTTGCATTGATGGGGCGCCCAATTTTGCGAAGTGCGCATGCGGGTCTTGCAGCAATGAGCGCTGTAAACGCCCTAATTAAAGTATGGTGAAGATATGGCGCTAGATCCAAATTGCTTGTTTTGCAAAATCATCGAAGGTGAAATTCCTACAGATATTGTTTTTCGAAATGAAAACGTTGTAGCCTTTAATGACATAAATCCGCAAGCTCCAACTCACGTTTTATTTATTCCGACCGTTCATACTGAAAATGCGGCAGTCCTTGCGAAGATGTCTGGCACGATCACCGCAGCGTTATTTATTGCAGCAGCAGAGGTCGCAGAGCAACGCGGACTCACTGGTTATCGCACCGTTTTTAATACTGGCATTGAGGCCGGCCAGAGTGTTTTTCACGCTCACATGCATCTCTTAGGCGGGCGTGGACTCGCCTGGCCGCCAGGTTAAAAGTAGTATTTCGCTTAATATGCAGCGCACCCTAGTCACGGTACCGCCAGCCATTTCCATGGTTGCACTCATCGGTACACACGATGACAACCTACGAATTGTTGAGGCAGCCTTTCCTTCTGTTGCAATTACAGTTCGTGGAAATGAAATTACATTGCGCGGCCCACATGCTGAATGCGCAGCCGTTGAAAAACTCTTCTCCGAACTTCTAGTAGTCATTCGCTCTGGTCAAATTGTCACAACTGATGCAATTACGCGTTCCATTGCGATGCTTTCACAAGAACCACAAGATCATCCAGCAGAAGTTTTGTCTCTTAATATTGTCAGCAATCGTGGACGTACTATTCGTCCGAAGACTGCAAATCAGAAGCGTTATGTGGAAGCAATTGAAGAGAACACAATTACTTTCGGAATTGGTCCTGCTGGTACTGGAAAAACATATCTTGCAATGGCGAAGGCTGTGTCAGCGCTTCAAAATAAGAAAGTAAATAGAATTATTCTTACGCGACCTGCAGTTGAAGCAGGTGAGCACTTGGGATTTTTGCCAGGAACGCTAAGTGAAAAAATTGACCCTTATCTTCGTCCACTCTTTGATGCGCTGCACGACATGATTGATCCAGATTCAATTCCTCGCCTTATGCAATCAGGAGTCATTGAAGTAGCACCCCTTGCTTATATGCGTGGTCGTACACTCAACGATGCCTTTGTTATTCTGGATGAAGCGCAGAACACTACGCCTGAACAGATGAAGATGTTCTTAACTCGTCTTGGTTTTGGATCAAAGATGGTTATTACCGGCGATGTGACCCAGGTAGATCTTCCAAATTTGCAGCATTCAGGTTTGCGTGTGGTGCGAAATATCCTTAATAACATCGATGACATTGCATTCTTAGAATTGACTGCAGAAGATGTTGTTCGCCATCGACTAATCGGTGACATTGTTAAGGCTTACGAAACTTTTGATGAAAACAAGCAAGTCCCAAGGCCTATTCGAAACTCATGACAATAGAAATTACCAATCGCTCTGGACAATTAGTCCCTAGCGATAAATCTCTCTCCCTGCTCAATTATGCGTATGGAAAATTAGAATTGCATCCTGATTGCGATCTGAACTTAACTTTCATTGATGACAAAGAGATGGAAGAACTTCACGTAAAGTGGATGGACCTGACCGGAAGCACTGATGTTCTCTCATTTCCCATGGACATGCCAGAAAGCGGAGATGATCCCGTGACTCTAGGCGACATCGTTATCTCACCACGATTTGCCGAAGATCAGGCAACAAAAGCTGGTCACAGCATTAACCACGAGATATTTATTCTTGCCACACATGGCTTGCTACACATCCTTGGTTATGACCATGAAGATATTGAAGATGAAAGCGTGATGTTTGGACTGCAAGAAAGCATCGTCAGCGAATGGGAAGAAATGCAATGAGTCCGTATGCAATCGTTGCAATCATTCTTCTTTTGAGTTTTGCTGGCTTCTTAGCTGCAACAGAGTCAGCGCTGACATCAATATCTCGCGTACTTATCGAAGCCCTTGAAAGTAAGCGTGGGGGAGAGTTACTTAAGAAATTTAGTAAGCAACCAGCTAAGTATCTCAACGTTATTTTGCTTGTCCGTAAAACATGTGAATTAACAGCAACTGTTTTAGTCGCCTCGATTTTGCTTCGAAATTATCCATCTGCACAAGCAATGGCGTTAACAGTTTTGATTATGGTCATAGTTTCTTATGTCGTTGTTGGAGTTGGGCCTCGTACTTTAGGCAAGCAACATCCTCATACGTGGGCGCGCGCAGGAATTGGTGTCGCATTTTTCTTGGCATTTATTTTGGGCCCAGTGACGAAGTTGCTTATTGCGATAGGTAACGCGATTACACCAGGAGTTGGATTTAGAACTGGTCCCTTTACCAATGAAGCAGAACTGCGTGATTTAGTGGATCAAGCACATGAACGTGGGCTAGTTGAATCAGATGAACACGAAATGATTCACTCAGTATTTGAGTTAGGTGACACGCTTGTTCGTGAATTGATGGTTCCGCGCACTGACATGGTCTGGATTGAAAAAGATAAATCCCTGCGCCAAGCATTATCCCTTGCACTTCGTTCTGGCTTCTCTCGTGTTCCAGTTGTCGGTGACAGCATCGATAAAATCATTGGAATTGCATATGTAAAAGATTTAGCACGTCGCACCCTTGATAATCACGAAGCAGAGCAAAACGAACGCGTTGAACAACATATGCGCCCGGCAACCTTTGTTCCTGAGAGCAAAATTGCCGCAGATTTACTTAAAGAGATGCAGCGCGATCAGATTCACTTAGCCATTGTGGTTGATGAGTATGGTGGTACGGCAGGCATCATTACTATCGAAGATATCCTTGAAGAAATTGTTGGCGAAATTGCTGATGAATTCGATGATGGTGTTGAGGCATTCACATGGATTGCTGAAGGCAAAGCTCGTGCAAAGGCAACGCTTCATATTGAAGATTTAGCTGATGAACTAGGTATCGAAATAGCCGAAGTTGATTTTGAAGATGTGGACACAATTGGTGGACTGATGGCGCAAAAACTTGGACGCGTCCCAATTGCGGGAAGCACGATTACGGTCGGAGAATACTTAATTACCTCCGAGCGGCCAGTAGGCAGACGTCGTAGAATTAGTAGCGTATTAATTGAGAAGATAGAAAGTTCTGGAAATGACAAGCTTTAGTAATCCTGAAGACCAGAAGTTGTTAACCCTTGCGTCGGCAACACAAAAGCGCACTGGTGCTGCGCAAGCGGCTGCGCTTCGAGATAACACAGGACGTACATATGTTGCCATAAACATTGCAACACCATCATTGACGCTAGATGCATGCGACTCAGTATTTACAGTAGCAACGGCTTCTGGAATTTCTGGAATTGAAAGCGTTGTCGTTGTTGGTCAAAAGCCAACTAAAGCCGGAGCGCTCCGTGATTTTTCTGCTAGCGCTACTCTCTTTTATTGCGCAGATAATGGGGAAATTTCTACGCTTTAGCCATTGGCTAATACCCCCGATACAATTTAACAATGCGAATTGTTCGTTTTTCTCCTGGACCAAACTCTGGATTAGGTACTGATCCACTCTTTGGCCTGCTTGAAGAAGATGGAGCAAATATCTCAGTAATCGCTGGTGATCCTATTTATGCTGGCGTCAGTAAAACTGGAGCAGTCACACAATTATCTGATGTTCGTTTGCTCGCCCCAGTTATTCCACGGAGCAAAGTTGTATGCATTGGGAAAAATTATGCAGACCATGCAGCTGAGATGGGTTCAGATGTTCCAAGTGAACCGATTATTTTCCTTAAACCAAATACATCTGTGATTGGACCTAACGACACAATCGTCTGGCCAGCGATGTCTGAACGTGTTGATCACGAAGCTGAATTAGCAATTGTTATTGGTCGTATTTGTAAAGACGTTCCACGCGAGCGAGTCAACGATGTTATTTTTGGTTACACAGTTGCTAATGAT
>JBEENC010000060.1:0-5124 GCA_041192285.1 Actinomycetota bacterium | reverse complement strand
CAGGATCGCCTTGGCGGCCAGAACGTCCACGTAACTGATTATCGATGCGCCTTGATTCGTGCCGTTCTGTTCCGAGAACATAGAGCCCACCGAGTTCGCTGACTTCATCATGTCCTTTTAAAACAGCCGCTTTTTGCTTTGCTATTTCTTCTGGCCATGCACTTTCGTACTCTTGTGGATTATCAACTGGAGATAATCCCTGACGTTGTAATTCAAAGTCAGCCATGAATTCTGGATTACCGCCGAGCATAATGTCAGTACCGCGACCTGCCATATTGGTAGCAACTGTTACCGCACCAACGACTCCTGCTCGAGCAATGATTGCTGCTTCACGTTCGTGATGTTTTGCATTGAGTACTTCGTGTGGCACGCCGCTTTTCTTAAGCAAGGCCGATAATTCTTCAGATTTTTCAACGCTGACGGTTCCAACCAATACTGGTTGACCTTTGCGATGGCGCTGCACAATGTCTGCTGTCACAGCTGCGAATTTTCCTTCTTCTGATTTATAAACTAAATCAGCTTGATCAATTCGAACCATAGACCGGTTAGTAGGAATAGGTACAACACCGAGTTTGTAGATCTGATGAAATTCAGAGGCCTCGGTCATCGCTGTACCAGTCATACCTGAGAGCTTTTCGTATAAACGGAAGTAGTTCTGAAGCGTGATTGTCGCGAGAGTCTGATTTTCATCTTGAATTTCAATGCGCTCTTTAGCTTCTAGGGCTTGATGCATGCCTTCGCTATAGCGACGTCCAGCAAGAATGCGGCCAGTATGTTCGTCAACAATTAGTAATTCGCCATTCATGACCACATAATCTTTATCGCGCTTAAAGAGTTCTTTAGCGCGAATTGAGTTATTGAGGTAGCCAATCATAGGAGTATTGGCTGCTTCATAAAGATTTTCGATCTTAAGTAACTGTTCTACTTGAGTTACGCCTTCTTCAAGAATTCCAACCGTCCGCTTTTTTTCATCAACTTCATAGTGACGTCCGCGCTCGAGTTTTTGTGAAATTTGGCTAAATTCCACGTACCACTTGGTTGCTTTATCAGCAGGTCCGCTAATAATCAGTGGAGTTCTTGCTTCATCAATCAAAATAGAGTCAACTTCATCAACTACGGCAAAGTAGTGGTCTCTGTGGACACAATCATCCATGTTCCACGCCATGTTGTCACGAAGGTAATCAAAACCAAATTCATTGTTTGTGCCATAAGTAATATCTGCGCCATATGCCTCACGACGCTCTGCTGGTGTCATGTTCGCAAGAATTACTCCAACATTTAATCCAAGGAAACGATGGACACGTCCCATCCATTCACTATCGCGTTCTGCTAAATAATCATTGACAGTCACAACGTGAACTCCACGACCTGCCAGTGCATTGAGATATGACGGAAGGGTTGCAACAAGAGTTTTACCCTCACCTGTTCGCATTTCAGCAATGTTGCCGCGATGCAGCGCTGCTCCACCCATAAGTTGAACGTCATAGTGACGTTGTCCAAGAGTTCGTTTTGCAGCTTCTCGTACGGCGGCAAATGCTTCTGGAAGCAATTGATCCAGAGTTTCACCTTGTACATACCGATTTTTAAAAGTTTGAGTTTGTTCGCGCAGTTCGTCATCGCTCATAGCGATCATTCGAGATTCTTGCGCATTAATTTGAACAACTAACTTGCTGAGATCTTTAAGGATTCGACCTTCGCCAGCGCGCAGAATGCGATCAAAAAAGGCTGGCATTAAATCACCCTTTCAAAGGTTTAAAACGTCCGGACCAAGTAACTGGGTTATCCTAGCGGTGGTGAGAGGCAGGCAGTAATTGCCGCAATCACCCTTACCCCCCGCACTTTCAGAGCCCTTCGGGCTTCAAGAAGTGTTGCGCCAGTTGTGATTAAGTCATCGACAAGGATCACATCAGTATCAACTCCGAGTCTGGGCAATTTATTCCTGTCAATGGCTAATGCTTGATAAATGTTTTCACTACGGTCATGGGCATTGAGTCCTGATTGATCTCTTACCTTTCTCGTGTGAATCAGTAAATCCATACATTCAAGTGATTCGCTCTGAGCAATTGAATGCGTAATCTCAGATAGAAAATCTCTACCTCGTTTTCGATTTGAACTTTTCCGAGATGGTACAGGCACAAGAATTCCCATCTCAAAATCTCGCATTAACAAATGTAGGGAATGTGTAAGTGCATGAATGATTAAATCATCTGCTGCTTTGATTCCATTTTCTTTCGCCGAAAGAATTATGCGCTGTGCAACCGGAGAGTATAGAACCGCGGAATAAACATGCATTGAATCCAGACGGCTCCGATGGAGATGAGGATTCCACAGAACTCGGCATTTAGAACAAATTTTTGGCCCTAGTACTCGACAACCGAAACAACGAGTTGGAAATAATATTTCACTTAACGAGTGAGGTTTTAACACCACTCTATAGTGGCAAGTCCTACGCAAAATATATGAAGATCTACGAAAACTGTGGATACTTAAACTTTCAAATCCTTTGGCTCCAAGGGAATTAATCGAGATTCAATGTGATTGCCGGTAACGCGTGGCAACGTTAGAACAAAGTGAGCACCTTGATTTGGTCGGCTCCATACTTCTAACTCTCCAGCATGTAAGCGAGCATCTTCGAGTGCAATGGACAGACCCAATCCTGTACCGCCACGAATTCGTGAACGTGATGGGTCTGCACGCCAGAAACGATCAAATATACGTAAGAGTGAGTTTTCATCAATACCAATTCCGTGATCGCGCACCGCAACAGCAACATCATTATCGTTATATTCAACTTGCACGTTTATAGGTTTTGAATCCGCATGATCGATGGCATTGTTGAACAAATTACGCAAAATTCGCTCTACGCGTCGAACATCAGCGTTGATCGATAAATCTTCACTATACGGTGTGAAAATTATCTGCGTATGTTTTTCCCTTGCCACTAACTCTAAATCTTCGATACACCCATTGATGAGGGAAATTAGATTGAAATCAACAGGTTCTAGAACAGCAACTTCTGCATCAAATCGGCTGACTTCTAGTAAGTCTTCGAGTAAACGTTCAAATCGGTCAATGTTGCCCATCAGCAACTCTGCACTTCGTGCGATCTGTGGATCGAAAGTACTTCGTGATGAATAAATCACTTCAGATGCCATACGCAACGTAGTAAGTGGAGTCTTTAATTCATGAGAAACGTCGGAAACAAATCGTTGCTGCACGCGTGAGAGGTTTTCCAAGCGCTGGATTTGTTCTTGAATTGAGGCGGCCATTTCATTGAATGAAATCCCAAGGGTTGCTATTTCATCTTTACGGGTCACTTGCATTCGTTGATTCAAATCGCCTGATGTGAATTGTTCAGCGACGCGTACAGCTTCACGCACCGGTATAACCACCTGACGCGCAACTAGCCACGTAATTAACCCAATAAGAAATACGAGAGCTACGTCTACTAAAATAATGGAACGAGAAATTAAACTGAGAGTTTTATTTTGGTTTGTTAAAGGAAACAGTAAATACATTTCATACATACCCGAGCGCGGAATTGAAACAACATCTCCTACGGCAATTGCTGGCACTTTCAAGGAACCGGCGTATTTGATGGTGATGTAGCTCCAGTTCAGTTCTGATGAACGCCGAACCTGTTGACGGAATTCTTTCGGCAAAGATCCAGGATCGACAAAATTTGAGGTGGTTGTAAAGTCTTTTTCTAGTGGATTTACCATTGGGCTTCTTAATAATACAAGTTCACGTCCACTTGCACGTGCACCAACAGTTGTTGCAGAGCTTACAATTTCACTTAAGAGTTCGTCGATTGCTTTTGGCGAACCACTTTTAGCAAGTATGAATCTATACCGTGCGCCAACAATTGTTGAACGGGCTTCGTTGATTGCTGAATCAAGGTTGACTTGTTTTACACCAGCAGATACGCGCGAATTCAAAATAGATCCCGATAACCAAATAACGGCAGATGAGAGCAGAATTGTTGAGAGCAAGACTCTCAACGCTAGGGAAGTTCTCAGGCGATTAGTCATTAAACCCATCGCTACTTACTTTGATTTCCTGCTTTATACCCAACTCCACGTACGGTTAAAACTATTTCAGGATGTTCAGGATCGTGTTCAATTTTTGCGCGCAATCTTTGAATATGCACATTAACCAATCGTGTATCAGTTGAATGTCTATAACCCCAAACTTCGCTTAAGAGTGCGTCCCGACTGAATACTCTTCCGGGTTCGCGAGCAAGTGCTACTAGCAAATCATGTTCGAGGCGAGTTAACGCAATGATTCTGCCTGCTCTACTTACTTCATGAGCGTTAAAATCAATTGATAAATCTGAAATTTTTAATACTCCAGCAACATCGGTATTGGTTTTACGTAAACGAGTTCTAATTCTCGCTACTAGTTCAGATTGGTGGCGAAAAGGTTTAACCATGTAATCATCGGCGCCAGCTTCTAATCCGCGAACGACGTCATGTGTATCTCCCTTTGCTGAAAGCATCACGATTGGCACCATAGATTCGGCACGTATTTGTCGGCACACTTCAATTCCATCTAAACCTGGAAGCATTACATCAAGAAGGACTAAGTCTGGAGGATTGTTTCTAAATACCTCCAGAGCTTCGTCACCTCTGCTTACTAAATCAACATCTATTCCGGCACCAGTTAATACGATGCCAAGCATCTCTGCTAGGTCCTGATCGTCATCGACGACCAATACCAAAGTCATTAGCTTCCGTGCTCCCAAGAGTTCAAGTACATATCTTGCGCCGGGGTTAGAACATCAATCTTTCCACCCATGCTTTGAAGTTTAAGACTTGCAACTTCCTTATCAATATATACAGGAACTGTGTGAACGCCTGGTTCGAGATTCATTGCTTCTTTGACTAAGTATTCGGCTGTAAGTGCTTGATCTGAAAATGACATATCCATTACTGAAGCAGGATGTCCTTCTGCGGCTCCAAGGTTCACGAGACGACCTTCAGCGATAAGAAGTAAGCGACGACCATCTGATAAAACGTATTCATCAGTCTGGTGACGCATTTTTGCATTCTTTTTCTTTGCATTTTGCTCAAGCCATGCAACATCGATTTCGATGTCAAAGTGACCAGAGTTCGCCATGATTGC
>JBEENC010000059.1:0-5217 GCA_041192285.1 Actinomycetota bacterium | reverse complement strand
TTCTAATAATTAGAAAAGCATTGGTCTTTGTCTTTGAAAGGAATTCATCAAATGAAATCTTTTCTCCATCCCAGGTGACAACAGTGGGAGTTTCTGAGTTTGAAACACTCCAAGCCATAGATGGATTCGCATTTGATTTGATCCAATGGCCCGGCATTAAGTCAGGAGTCTTTGAAGCAGGAGCTAAGCCCAGTTTGATAGCTGCTATCGGCTCTGGATATCTAATGGCTTTGGTTAAGCCAAAGAGCGCAAGATAGAAAACTAATAGACCGATGACAATGTTTCGCATAACTCGAATTAATTTGAACACGGGCTAAGGGTAACTCCCGTTAGGCTTATCACTATGGACGCCACAGCAATAGTTACTGAGTTAGCACTTAAAGCACGTGCTGCTTCGCGTTCGCTGTCAACTGCAACAGGAGAGCAGCGATCAAAGGCGCTAATGGGAATTGCAGATGAAATTGATAATGCTTCAGATTTCATTCTGGCAGCCAATGCCCAAGATATGGCGCGAGCACAATCAGAGAAGATGCATCCACAAACTCAGGATCGACTATTGCTAACAGTTGAGCGAATTAAGGGGATTTCATCTGGAGTGCGCCAAGTTGCTGCACTGGAAAATCCACTAGGGAAGATACTTCGCGAGAAAGATTTACCAAATGGTTTACACCTCGAACAACGCACTGTTCCATTTGGTGTTGTCGGAATGGTTTATGAAGCACGTCCTAACGTAAGTGTTGACGCTGCAGTAATTCTTCTCGCTTCGGGTAATGCCGCTCTCTTGCGTGGCTCATCTTCTGCGGCCGCTAGCAACGCTGCACTTTTAAAAGTTATGCGTGATGCACTCGCAAAGACTTCTATTTCTCCTGAAGTAATTCAATTAGTACCCTCAGATGATCGCGCAACCGTTAAAGCGTTGCTGCATGCGCGAGGACTTGTTGATTTAGTTATTCCTCGGGGAAGTGCAGCGTTAATCAGAATGGTTGTCGATGAGGCAACCGTTCCAACGATTGAAACTGGTGCGGGCGTCTGCCATGTCTATGTTGATGAATTCGCAAATCTTTCCATTGCGCTACCAATTCTGATTAATTCAAAGACTCACAGACCAAGTGTGTGTAATGCTGCCGAAACTCTGTTAGTCCATAGCAAAGTTGCAGAAGAGTTTATGCCTGTGGCGCTAAATGCCCTTAAAGAGGCAGGTGTGATTATTCATTGTGATGAAAAGACATTGGCAATGGCTAAGAAAAATAACGTTGAAGCAACTCTGGCCACTGATGAAAATTGGTGCACCGAATACGGTGTCCTTGAAATGAATGTCGGAATTGTTTCTAGCGTTGATGAAGCAATCGATCACATCGCTAAATTTGGAACCAAACACACTGAAGCCATCGTGACTGAGGCGCGCGAAGTTTCGGACAGATTTATTGCGCATTCAGATTGCGCGGCTGTAATGGTTAATACATCTACACGATTCACAGATGGCGAACAGATGGGCTTCGGAGCAGAAATCGGAATCTCAAATCAGAAATTGCATGCCCGTGGCCCAATGGGCTTGGAAGCAATGACCACAACTACGTGGGTCGTAACCGGCACTGGGCAAATTCGCAGTTAAGCCCTCTACTAATTAGACTGCACACATGAGTTCACTTTCCCGTGATGACGTAGCCAATTTAGCTCGTTTGGCTCGAATCGAGATGACGGATCAAGAACTCGAAAATCTGACAACAGAGTTTGGTGTAATTCTTAACGCTGTGGCACGTGTGCAAGAAGTTGCAACAACAGATGTGCCTGCAACATCTCACCCACTTCCACTAAAAAACATATTTAGAAGCGATGTTGTAATTCCAAGTTTGACTCCGGAAGAGGCACTCTCTGGAGCGCCTGCAAGTGAAGAACAACGCTTCCGTGTTCCACAAATTCTTGGTGAAGAAGCATGATTAAAAATTCGGCTGCAGAAATGTCTGCAGCGCTTTCAAATGGAGCCACAACTTCTGTTGCCCTCACGCAAGCACACCTCGATCGTATTTCAGAAGTTGATGGCAAGGTTCATGCCTTTTTATACGTTGATACTCACGGTGCACTTGAACAAGCAAAAAAAGTTGATGATGCTCGCGCTCGTGGAGAAAAGTTAGGCCCACTCGCAGGAGTTCCACTTGCACTCAAAGATGTTCTTGTACAAAAAGATGTGCCAACCACATGTGGTTCTAAAATTCTTGAAGGATGGCGCCCGCCCTATGACTCAACGGTGGTCTCTAAATTAAAAAACGCTGGTGTTGTAATTCTTGGCAAAACAAATATGGATGAATTCGCAATGGGTTCTTCAACTGAAAATTCTGCCTACGGTCCAACTCATAATCCGTGGGATCTCACTCGCATCCCAGGTGGTTCAGGTGGCGGATCTTCCGCTGCCCTTGCAGCCTTTGAAGCACCTCTTGCAATCGGAACTGACACAGGTGGTTCGATTCGCCAACCGGCCGCAGTAACGGGAACAGTTGGTGTTAAACCAACATACGGCGGGGTTTCACGTTACGGACTCGTTGCATTTTCTTCCTCCCTTGATCAAGCGGGACCATGCGCGCGAACAGTTTTAGATACTGCGCTATTGCATGAAGTAATTGCAGGCCATGATGCAAAAGATTCAACGAGTATTAATGCACCAGTTCCACAAGTAGTTGCCGCGGCAAAGAGCGGCGATGTAAAGGGAATGAAGATTGGTGTTGTTAAAGAACTCAATGGTGATGGCTATCAGGCTGGAGTTCGACAACGCTTTGAAGAATCACTCGAATTGCTAGCAAAAGCTGGCGCTGAAATCATTGAAGTCTCAGCACCAAATTTTGAGTACGCATTGGCTGCTTATTATTTAATTGCTCCTTCAGAGTGTTCATCTAACTTGGCACGCTTTGATGCAATGCGCTACGGATTACGCGTTGGTGACAAAGATGGCGCATCTGCTGAATCAGTTATGAATATGACTCGCGAAGTTGGTTTTGGTCGCGAAGTTAAGCGCCGTATTTTGCTTGGAACATACGCACTTTCTTCAGGTTATTATGATGCTTATTACGGAAGCGCTCAGAAAGTTCGAACACTTATTACTCAAGATTTTAATAAAGCTTTTGAAAAGTGCGATGTGATGGTTTCGCCAACATGTCCGACAACTGCATTTAAAATCGGTGAAAAAGCTGATGATCCACTTGCGATGTACCTCAATGATATTGCAACTATTCCTGTAAATATGGCAGGTATTGGTGGCATGAGTTTGCCAAGTGGTGTTGCACCTGAAGATGGATTGCCAGTTGGATTTCAAATCATGTCACCAGTTATGCAGGACCAACGCATGTATTCAGTTGGGGCCGCTCTTGAAGCAGCACTGCTGAGCAAGTGGGGAGCACCATTACTTTCACAAGCTCCTGCATTAGGAGGCGCGGCATGAGTGCACTGACCTATGAGGATGTAATCTCAAAGTACGAACCAGTCTTAGGACTAGAAGTTCACGTTGAGTTAAATACCAACTCCAAAATGTTTTGTGGTTGCAGCACAATTTTTGGAGCAGAACCAAACACGCAAACTTGTCCCGTTTGCCTCGCAATGCCGGGTGCACTTCCCGTCGTTAATGAGAAGGCAATTGAATCCACAATTTTGATCGGATTGGCCCTGAATTGTTCGATCGCGCCATTTAGTCGATTTGCTCGCAAGAATTATTTTTATCCAGATATGCCTAAGAATTTTCAGATTTCACAGTACGACGAACCTATTTGTGTCAACGGTTATGTCGATGTTGAAATCGAGACCGACGAAGGTCCTCAGAGTTTTAGAATTGAAATCGAACGTGTGCACATGGAAGAAGACACAGGCAAATCACTTCACGTCGGTGGCTCAACGGGCCGAATCCATGGCGCAGATTATTCACTGCTTGATTACAACCGAGCTGGAATTCCACTCGTTGAAATTGTTACCAAAATTGTTCCTGGCACAGGAAAATACGCACCAGAAGTCGCAAAGGCGTATGTCGCAGAGCTGCGCGATATTTTGCGGGCACTGGGAGTCAGCGATGTAAAGATGGAGCAGGGATCGCTTCGATGTGACGCTAATGTCTCACTTCGATTAATTGGTTCTGAAGTTTTAGGTACACGAAGTGAAACGAAAAACGTTAACTCCTTGCGTTCTGTTGAACGTGCTATTCGCGGGGAAATGATTCGTCACGCAGAACGACTCAACAATGGTGAAAAAGTTGTTCAAGAGACACGTCACTTCCAAGAAGATACTGGATTGACACGTTCGGGTCGTTCTAAAGAACAGGCTGAGGATTATCGCTATTTCCCAGAACCAGATTTAGTACCAGTTGCACCAGATGCGCAGTGGATTGAGAAACTGCGTGCGGGTTTGCCTGAGCGACCATCACTTCGACGTAAGCGTTTGCAAGAACAATGGTCTGTGCCAGATAAAGAGATGGCGGCAATGATTAACGCTGATGTTCTCAACATTGTTGAAGAGACAGTCATCTTGGGTGCTGATCCAGCAAAAGCGCGTTCATGGTGGCTCGGTGAAATTTCTCGTTTAGCAAATGAAAAAGGCGTTGCAATTACTGAGATGGCAATATCAGCCAAAGATGTAGCAGAGATTGTTTCTCTAGTTGCAAAGGGTGAACTCACAGATAAATTGGCTAGACAAGTTATCGAAGGTGTTATTGTCGGAGAAGGAACGCCAGCACAAGTGATAAGTACTCGCGGGATTAAAGTTGTTAATGATGATGGCGCGCTTATGGCTGCGATTGAAAAAGTTTGCTCAGAACAATCTGAAACTGCTGACAAAGTTCGCAATGGCCACTTGCCTGCAGCTGGTGCACTCATCGGTGCAGTCATGAAAGAGACAAAGGGCCAAGCAGATGCCGCTCGAGTTCGAGAGCTTCTACTTGGCCACCTTGGTCAAGCCTAGAAATTAGTGAGCAATAGCGCCTTCAGTTTCAACTACTGCTTCTTTTCCAATATTGATAAAGAAGAAGAGAACAACTGCGCCAACTAATAGCAGCGCAGAGCTCACGGTAAATGCCACAGTAAAGCCGTGTGTAATACCAAAGGCTTTAGATTTATCTGCATTGCTCGCCATGTAAGAAGTAGCTGCCGTTGCAGCAACAGTGTTTAGAAGCGCGGTTCCGAGTGATCCACCAACTTGCTGGCTGGTATTTAAAAGTGCACTTGCAACACCAGCATCACGATTGCC
>JBEENC010000058.1:0-5336 GCA_041192285.1 Actinomycetota bacterium | reverse complement strand
ACGTTAATTTGTTCTTGAGTAGAGCGTGAAATTGCATTCATGAAGATGCTTACTAACCCTAAGTAGGCAAAGAGTTTCGGCGTCCATATTGGCTTGACGGGCCTATTTTGCATAATCTGAAGATAAACAAATATTTGATACACAAGTACGAAAGTTTGGCTGACATACAGAATTCTTATTGATGTTGGGAAAGACTCAAATTGTCCACCAGCAGCTCTAGGCAATGCATAATCCATGTTGAGAACCACTCCTAGAACCAAAATTATGTTCCAAATGAATGAGAGCAAAACTGCCGTACTTAGTAATTTCTTCATAGATTCATTCTCCTACGACCATAGGTGTTGCACCAGTGCAAGTGATGAGTTCGGCATATGTCGTTGGAAACACTGAGTGCGGATGACCAGCAGCTGCCCACACAACGTCGTAATCATTGAGGGCTTGATCGATCACAATTGTTGCATCCGATACCCAGCCGATTGGAGATACACCACCAATTGAAAATCCAGATTTTTCTTTTACGTAATCTGCATCAACTCTATGTAATTTACTTTGATTCAAATTCTTAGCGACAAGGCCAGTATCAACTTTGTGGCGGCCACTAGTGATGACCAGAAGTGGGGATTCATCATCTAATTTGAAAACAATCGATGATGCCACCTGGCCAACTTCGATACCTAGGGCATCGGCTGCTTCTTTGGCTGTTCGGGCACTATCGGCTAGCGCGGTGATTTCACCACTCATGCCAAGTTCTTTCATGAGTGATTGAACGCGTTGAACAGAAGAGTTTTCAAATATCGCAGACATAGCCGAACTTTAGTGCATCACTTTATTCATTGGCGAAAACTTTGACCGAACCTTTGTAACAAGCAACCCATGTGCGCGCCGTTGGTGCGTCATAGGAGATTCCAATTGGCTCGGAGCACACTTTGATGCTTTGCAGAACTTTAAGATCTGAACTCCGAACCTTTGAAATTGTGCCGCTCTTAAAGCTAGTGACAAAGAGTGCGGTTCCATCTGATGAAATATCTAGGCTTCGTGCAGCATTTCCTACCTTTGCTTTTCCAAGTGATTTATCTGCGACCAAGTCCCATGCTGCAATTTGCCCAGAGACATTTAATGTGGCGTACAAAGTTTTATTATCAGGTGAGAGAACGAGCGCTCGTGGATTTGATCCAATAGGAATATATGTATGTTCAAAGTTGGCAAGGTTTATGCGGTGCAGCCTGTTGCCGCCCATTTCGGCCACGTATGCAAATGCGCTGTCATTTGTCACAACAATTCCACGTGGATAGCGCCCGATTTTTATGCTTTGTACAACTTTTTGTTCTGCGACCGAAATAACTGAGAGCGTATATGAGCACCAGTTAGATACCAAAATGTATTTATTATCTGGGGTAACTTTTACTACCTTAGGAACTGATCCAACTGGATAGACCGCATCAATCTCATATGTACTTAAATCAATTCGTGAAAGGAAACTTGTGTCATAGCCCGATGACGGAGAACATTTATCGGTGCCTTCCTTATTAAAACCCTTTCCGTACATGGCATAATTCGTGAAGTACAAGTACTTGCCATCTGGTGAGAATGCTCCTTCAACTGGTGCGCCGCGATAGATTCCACTGTATTTTTTATTTCCTAGCGCCTTGAGATCCACACTATCTTTAACGGTGGAGAGTAATTCCAAGGTATTTGCATCAAAAATTGTGACTGTGTGGTTATACATCATGTTGTGTGCACTTACCAAGCCAGTGCCGGATGAAAGAACAGATTTAGGGCTTAAATTTCCCGACAAGGTTTTAACTAACTTCATTCGCGTATCTTGTGAAAGCGGTTCGGAAGCGTGAGTAACCGGCAGAGAGATGAGGGAAAGAGCGAATAATGCAACGAATACTCTTGGCATCAGCACAATGCAAAGAGTAACGGAATCATCGAATCTGAATTCTTGAATTAGTCCTGGAACTTTCATATGCAGCCATCGCTACTTTGAGGGCTTGCAAACCTTCTTCACCGCTCATTTCAGATTCAATGCCATCTAAAATAACCGAGGTAAAGTGTTCGATTTCTGCATACCAACCCCAAGTTCTTGCTTCTTCGTGTGAGATTTTCAACCAACCTTTATTCGTTTCAACTTTCTCGGCAGCGTAGCCAGCGCCATTTAGCGAATAGACATCCATTGTCTGACCGCGTGCTAAATCAGCGCGCACGTAACCATCTCGTCCTAGAACTTCTAGAACATCGTCCACGCCACCCGGTGAAACCCAACTTGAATCGACAGTCGCAAGAACACCATTGTCGAATTCAAGAGTCATCAGGCAGTGATCATCTACTTGGCTGGATTTATCAAGAGTTAAAATTCGAGCATACACATGTGTAATTTTTGCTGGCTTTAAAAGCCATTGAATCAAGCCGATTCCATGAATTCCCATATCCATAGTTACACCACCACCACTCATAGCGGGGTCTCGGAACCATTTAGCGTGCGGACCACCATGACGCTCTCGATGGCTGATGTGCACCAATTGTCCAAAGGTATTTTGAGCGATTAACTCTTTAATCTTTTGATATCGCGGTGCGAAAACTAACTGCTCAGCATAAAACAAGTGAACTCCAGATTTTTTTGCGGATGAAACCATTTCGGCACCTTGCTCTAGATTCATCGCAAGCGGTTTCTCGCAAACCACATGAATACCTTTGCTCATAGCAAGCAAGGACAATTCATGGTGATATGTATTTGGAAGCGTTAGGGAGATGACATCTAACTCTTCTTTTTCAATCATCTCCGAAGCACTTGAATATGTACTGCAACCAAATTGACTCTGAAAGTTTTTCTGGGTTGTTTGTGATGGTGAGGCGACGGCGACAACCTGTGCGCGTCCAGTTTTATTCCAACCTTCTGCGTGCAAAGTACCCGCGAAGGAGCCACCAACTATTCCAACTCGCAGCGTCATTGATACCTTTCAGATTCTTTCAATCACCAAGAAGGAGCATCAATTTTTGCTACTTCTGAAGCATGTTCAGAAATTTTAGCAATAGATTGAAGTACTGAATTGGCATCATCGCGTGATCCCATAAGTACTTCCGTTTTAAACCAAAGGGTATTAGAGGCCAAGTGATCAGTTACAGGAAAGCTTTGTTCGTTGTATCTGATTTTTGTAACCTCTCCACGAAGGCGCGGAGCGAGCCCACTTGGATCCTTAAACATTTCCAATTTATGCAGTGGAGGATAAGACGTCGTTAGTGGCATGCCTTCTGCCAGAAGGGCATGTCGAACTTGATCACGAGAAGCACCAGATAGCAGCGTTGGATCTACTTCTACTACATAACAATAGTTTCCTTGGTCTGTGCATCCGGCATATCGACCTTGTGATTTAAAGCCAGGAATTTTATCGATTTCTGAGTTCAACCAATTTGCATTGTCGGCACGATTCTTTTGCTGATCAGGAAAACGATTTAACTGTGCACGTAAAATTGCACCTTGCCATTCACTTAATCGGTAATTTCCACCAAGTCGTAAATGTCTGTAATACCAAATTCCATCTCCGCGACCACAGTTGATAAATGATTTAAAGATTGGAATTAAATCTTCACGTCTTGTGGTAATCACGCCACCTTCACCAGATGTCATTAACTTTGAAGATTGAAATGAAAACGAACCTGCATCTCCGATTGTTCCTGCATGTTCACCTTTCCAGCGTGAACCATGGGCATGAGCGCTATCTTCAACCAAGGCAATGTTGTGTTTCTTACAAAGTGCGGTGAGCGCATCCATGTCTGACATGGATCCAGCAACGTGCACGCAGACAATTGCTCGGGTTCTAGGGCCGATAGCAGCCTCAGCTTGGGCAACATCAATTGTTCCTGTCAACGGATCCACATCGACAATTTTTGGTATTGCATTGACGGTAAGGATTGCACCGATTGTTGCTAAAAAGGACCAATCAGCAACGATTACTTCATCACCTTCTCCAATACCTAAAGCAAGAAAGATAACTTCAAGAGTGTGAGTTCCGTTGGTGACAGCAAAGGAATCTTTAGCCCCTGTATAACTGCTCCACTCTTTTTCGAACTCTTTAACCTCGACACCTTGATTGGCCCACCAATTGCGAGAATCTAAAACTCTGTTTACCGCTTCGCGTTCTGTTTCATCATAATGCGGCCAGGCAGGAAAAGATTTTTCTCGAACCTTTTTTCCACCGAGTGCTGCTAGTGATGAACTCATTTTATTTTCCTTTTCTGTTGAAGTGTCATTCTTTCACGGCTCCACTTGATAACCCTGCTACCAAGTATTTTTGAATAAAAATTGTAAAGATGACGATTGGAATGAGCGCGATAGTTGCTGCGGCAGCCATAGGACCCCAGTCCAAAGTTCTATTTGAAATAAAACCCGCAACAAATACAGGAAGAGTCTTTGACTCCTCACCAGCCATAATAACTGGAATTAGGAATTCATTCCAAGATAACAATGCGATGAAAACGCCAGTAGCAACAATTCCCGGCATTGCAAGTGGAAGTAATATCTTCACAAACATACGAGTATTTGAAGCGCCATCAACGCGCGCAGCTTCTTCAATCTCTATCGGAATTTGTCTAAAGAATGAAGTAAGTAACCAAATTGCAAACGGTAGATTAAAGCCTGCGTAGATAAACACAAGAGCCCACAGTGAATCGTAAAGTCCGAAGTAAGAACTCAATCGATAAAGGGGGAGTAGAAGAACAATTCCGGGAAGTGCACGAACAGCAATCATCAAAGCTTCTAGTGATGATCGACCTCGAAAACTGGAGCGGCGCGCAATTGCGTAAGCACTTAATGAGCCAATCACTAAGACGATTAATGTACTCATTACCGTTACGAAAATAGTGTTCAGATAAATCTTTGGAAATGCATCTATTGCAAAAAGTGAAGTGTAATTCTTAAAGGTGGGAGTGAAGTCGAAAAACTTGGGCGGAAGCGTATAGGTATCTACACGATTCTTAATTGAAGTGCTGAAAGTCCAGAAAAGGGGAAATAGAGCCAAGAAGGATGCAAAAATAAGAATTGAGTATCCGGAGATTTTTTCTTTCTTTGTTGTTTTCACTTTATTTCCCTGGTTGAACGGCGCCATAGCAGCAGGACAGGTGCGGTGATTATCATGATTAGAACACCTAACGCAGCTGCACGTGAAAACTCTAAGAAAATAAATCCAGTCTTATACGTCCAAAGTCCCAGGGTTGTGGTCTCATTTCCTGGGCCACCTCGTGTCAACATAAACAAAGTGTCAAACAATTTAAGGAAGTCCATGATTTTGATCATGACAACAACCAAAAGTGTTGGCGTAATCAATGGAAATGTAACC
>JBEENC010000057.1:0-5439 GCA_041192285.1 Actinomycetota bacterium | reverse complement strand
ATGCAGTGAGATCATCTGTCAGTTCGGCACGTACAACATCTATGACGCGTTGGCGGGCACGCAAATTAATGGCATCAATTTCACGTAGAAATTCGAGCGCTTGTTTTGCACCTAATTCTTCAGCTCGCGCCATGAATGCACGAATATCTTTAGGAAGACATCCGCCACCAAAACCAATTCCGGCTTGTAGAAAGCGATTTCCAATTCGTGGGTCATAACCAATTGCTTTAGCGAGCACTGTTACATCGCCACCGGCTGCTTCGCACACTTCAGCCATTGCGTTAATAAAAGAGATTTTTGTTGCAAGGAAAGAATTTGCCGCAACTTTTACTAACTCTGATGTTGGAAGATCTGCTCTAATCCATGGCGTACCTAAGTCAATTATTGGTTTATAAACTTCTTTTAGTATTTCTTCTGCACGGTCATTGGCAACACCCACAACTAAGCGATTTGGCGTGAGTGTGTCTTCAACAGCAAATCCTTCTCGCAGAAATTCTGGGTTCCATGCTAAGTCGGCTTGCGGAGCGCTCTGCGCTAGTTGCTCACGCAAACCTTGCGCTGTTCCGACTGGAACAGTTGATTTTCCAACAACGAGAGAACCTTTTTTCAGGTGAGGAGCTATCCCTTGAACTGCAGATTTAACATATGTTAGATCTGCAGCCAGTCCATCTTTGCTCTGCGGAGTTCCAACACAAATGAAATGGACATCAGCATCGGCGACTGCTGAGAAATCTGTTGTGAAAGTTAGTCGACCAGTTTTAATTTCGCTAGCCAGTAATGTGTCCAGCCCAGGTTCATAAAAAGGTAGTTCGCCTTTAGATAGCATCGCAATTTTTTCAGGATCTGTATCGACACCCATAACTTCGAATCCAAGAGATGACATGCATGCGGCGTGAGTAGCGCCCAAATATCCGCAACCAACCACAGAGAGTTTTAGTGCCATAGTCGTGATTCTATTTCAGTTCCCCGCATGGATTTTCATCAGCGGTACGTGTCTTAAATTTATCAATCAACGTTGTCTTTGGTTTTTCTGTACTAGAAGCGCTAGGTGAGGGGGTTACTTCATCGACTATTGATAAGTCATCACGTAATCTTTGGAAAAGTTCGGGAGCAAGAACTGGGTCCCAAGTTACAACCGAACCAACACCAGGCTCATAAGCATTTGTATTTCCAAGAGGCACGGTGAGGGTCCGCACTTTACTTGCAGACAAATTGCGCAATTGCTTAGCCAACGTAATGAGATCTGATTCATTTAATCCAGAATCCATTTTTACTGTTGCAATTGCCGCATTAAAGAAATTCACGAGTTTAATCGGATTAAGCAGGACTCCGGTGCTTGTGGCTTTCCTAAGTACTGAACTCATAAATTGTTGTTGACGTTGCATACGTCCAATATCGCCACGTCCATCGAAGTCTCTTGTACGAACATATTTGAGGGATTCAACTCCATTGAGTGTATGTACTCCAGCTGCCAAGACTAAGTGACTCTTTGGGTCATCAATATCCTTTTTCGTACACACTTCGATGCCACCGAGTGCATCAACAATTTCAGCAAACCCAGCAAAGCTAACTTCAATGTAATGATCAATACGTAATTGCGTTGCCAACTCAACAGTTTCAATTAAAAGTGGTGCTCCGCCCCAGGCGAAAGCAGCATTAATTTTAGATTTGCTTACACCAATATCTTTAGTTCCATCGGTACTGCGATGAGCAGGAATTGTTACCAGTGAATCTCTAGGCAATGAAATGATCATTGCCTTATCTCGAGCCTTACTAATATGAACAAGCAACATCGTGTCAGAGCGACCACCCGCAGCCGTTTTAGTACTACCAACTCGCAACAATTTCATCTGTGCTCTTGTTAAGCCTTCTCGTGTATCTGAACCGACCAGCAAATAATTCAATGCAGTCGAAGATTTTTCTGGACGTGAATCTAATTTTCCAAATACGTCGATTCGCTTGATAGAACCACTTACCTGTCCAAGGCCCACCCACGAAATTGCAGATACGAGTACAACGCTGACTGATAAAACAGTAAGTGTTCGAGTTCCTCGCGTAGTATTCACGGGTAGAGCGTACTTGGACGATAGCGTGTAGGGGTTATGGCGACATCAGGAATTGAGTTATCTCTCTCACCGGGCTCACAGTTGCCCGCTGTTTCTGTCGTACTTCCAGTCCTCAATGAAGAATTACATTTAGCAAATGCAGTTAACTCCATACTCTCTCAAGATTATGCCGGAGCGCTAGAAATCATTGTGGCACTTGGCCCCTCGAAGGATAAGACGAATGAAATAGCAGAGCGATTAGCGTTAGCCGATCCACGAATTTTATTGGTAAATAACCCGAGCGGTAGAACTGCAGCAGGATTAAATTTGGCTATAAACAAATCAGCAAATCCTGTAATAGTTAGAGTTGATGCACATGCAGAAATTCAAAAAAATTATATTTCACTTGCAATCGAAGTAATGAAATCAAGTGGAGCAGTAAATGTCGGCGGAATTATGGGTGCGCACGGAGTTTCAATCTTTGAAAAAGCTGTTGCCAGAGCAATGCGTAGCCCATGGGGCGTAGGTGCTTCGAGATTTCACACAGGCGGTGAATCCGGATACGTTGATACGGTTTATCTTGGAGTTTTTATTCGCTCTGCCGTATTGGCAGTTGGTGGCTTCGATGAGAGATTTATCCGTGCGCAAGACTGGGAATTAAATTATCGGCTGCGTCAAGCAAAGGGAAAGATATTTTTTGATCCTCAATTACACGTTACTTATCGCCCACGTTCTACAGTAAGGGCTTTAGCAAAACAGTATTTTGAATATGGAAGATGGCGTAGGGTAGTGTCGCGTAGACATAAGAAAACGATAAATTATCGTTATTTAGCACCACCTTTTTCTTTGCTTACAGCCTTAATGTCAATTATTTTGGCAGTCACATTGAATTATTTATTTATAATTCCAGCAGCAATTTATGCAGTCTTCTTAATAATGGCTTCGCTGTTAATAGGAAAAGGATTGATTGAAAAAATTCTTTTGCCAATCGTTTTATTCACTATGCAGATGTCGTGGGGCCTTGGATTTCTCACATCACCCAAGACTCTTGCTCCCTCAGAACGCTAAGAAAGTACAGGCTGATGTAGCCTGTACTCCGTGAGCACGCCATTGCAGGTATACGAACCATTCAAGGCAGGCCTGCCACCACTTCGTAAGTATTGGCGATCACTGTGGGCTCGTAGAACTTTTATTTCGGAATATTCTCGATCTGAATTACGAGAACAGCACTTTGATTCAATTTTTGGTCAACTCTGGCTAATTCTTAATCCATTGATGCTTTCAGCGGTTTATTTCTTATTGATTGTCATAATTGGTGGCTCTGGCGGATCGATGCGATACGGGCATCTCACAGCTAGTCTTTTCCTCTTTTATTTAGTCAGCAATAGTTTAAGCGGGGGAGTTAAATCTGTCACTGCTGGGCAACGATTGATTCTTAACACAGCTTTTCCAAGGATGATGTTGCCTATTTCCGCAACAGTCATTGCGTTCTTCAAATTTATTCCAACCTTGCTTGTCTTCATGATCATGCGCACTGTCCTAGGTTTGCCCTTTGGTTGGGAAATGTTGTGGTCAATTCCAATAATTCTAATTGCGCTAATTTTCTCTTTAGGCGTAGCAATTCTTATTTCAACTGTGAATGTATATTTTCGAGATATCGCCAGCTTTTTACCTTATCTGACCAGAACTTTCCTTTACTTGTCTCCAATTCTTTATGAAGCTTCAGCGCTTAAACCTGAATTCAGGGTGTTTCAAAACTTCAACCCATTATTTTCGATTCTAGAATCTTGGTCTTTATCCATCGTGCATGCAAAAACTCCCGACCTATCCAGCATGCTCACTTCACTTGCTTGGGCATTAGGTTTCTTACTTGTTGGAACTTATTTCTTCTTATCGAGGGAGCGTGAGTTCGCTGTCCGTCTCTAACGCAATTCATAAAACAGGTGACCTTGCTGTTTCGGTACAGAACTTAGGCCTGACCTATACAACTGCAATTGATCGCAGACCAACACTTAAGGCGCGGGTTAAATCATTAGGACGGGGAACAAAGCAAACACGTGTTGTGCAAGCGCTGGAAAATGTAAATCTCGATGTCACCTACGGCCAAGTTCTCGGTGTGATTGGTACAAATGGAGCAGGTAAATCATCTCTCATGCGCACAATTGCAGGAATTATTCCACCATCAACTGGTCGAATTGAAGTTTTCGGAAGCGTTAGCACGTTGTTAGCTCTGGGAGTTGGATTTAATCCTTCCTTGTCCGGTCGAGCAAATGTTCATTTGGGCGGTCTAGCAGCGGGAATGACCAGAAAAGAAATTGAATATCACTTCGATGAAATTGCAGAATTCTCAGAGTTGGGTGATGCTATTGATGCTCCGATGCGTACGTATTCATCTGGAATGTACGCACGATTAGCTTTCTCCGTTGCCGCAACAGTTCAGCCAGATATTTTGATCGTTGATGAAGCCTTGAGTACCGGAGACGCGCACTTCAAAGTGAAGAGCTTTAATAAAATTAAAGAGTTACGAAGTGAAGATCGAGCGCTCATTTTAGTTAGCCATGCAATGGCAACACTTCGAGAAATATGTAATGACGTTGCCTGGCTGCATAAAGGTAAACTCGTTACTCGTGGAAATCCGAATCAAGTAATTGATGAGTATCAAGAATTTTTGCACCTAGGAAAGAGCTCTGTAATTGATGAGGATCTTTAAAACTCTCTTAGTATTTTTTACACTCCTGCTTTCTCTTACGCCGGCCCAGGCTGTCGAGATACCTTCAACTTTTAATTTTCAAGGAACTGGATATGGCCACGGAGTAGGTTTAAGCCAAATCGGAGCACGCGGTAAAGCACTAGCTGGAGAATCAGCGAATTCAATACTTACATATTATTACGCTGGGACTCAGATTGTTTCACTGGCTGATAATCAGAACCTGCGGGTCAATATTGGGCACTTGCTATCACAGGCAACACTTAAATCCGGAATCCAAGGTTCCGTACTCAATTTATATGTAGGCGATGTTGGAGAAGACCTCCTTGCTATTCCCGCCGCATCCCTTACATCAAAATCTGGTATTTCATTTATTCAACAAGGTTCAAAAGTTTCTGCGTTTATGATTACAGGCAAAAATTCTCAATTAATTGGGACAAGTGCAACATGGAGTGCTCGTTGGTCAGGCACTCGTTATTTGGAAGGCGTGCCATCAACTGTTTCGCTAAAAATAAATTCAAAGAGCGTCAAATATAGATACGGGCAAATTCAAGTCAAGTCCGTGAAAGCACCGATAATTGGTCACAGAATGGAAATCACAAACACCATTCGAATTCATGATGAGTATCTTTTCGGAATCAGCGAAGTTCCTTCATCGTGGCCAACACAAGCATTAATTGCTCAAGG
>JBEENC010000056.1:0-5523 GCA_041192285.1 Actinomycetota bacterium | reverse complement strand
TACTTACTGCAAAACCATTCTTGTATGTCTTTAACGTAGATGCTGCCGAACTTGGTGATGAAGAGTTAAAGAAAAAGTTATCTGCTCTCGTTGCACCGGCTGAAGCTATTTTCCTTGATGCAAAGACAGAGTCCGAACTCGTAGAACTCAGTGATGAAGATGCACTCGAATTGCTGCAATCAATTGGCTTAAAAGAACCTGGTCTTGCAACACTTGCTCGCGTTGGATTTAAAACACTTGGTCTGCAAACATATTTAACAGCCGGTCCAAAAGAGACACGTGCATGGACTATTCATAAAGGTGACACTGCGCCCATGGCAGCAGGAGTTATTCATACGGATTTCCAAAAAGGATTTATTAAAGCCGAAATCGTTTCATTCGGTGATCTAATCGAAGCTGGTTCTGTGGCAGATGCAAAGTCAAAGGGCAAAGTTCGAATGGAAGGCAAAGATTACGTAATGGCGGATGGGGACGTAGTCGAGTTCCGCTTTAACGTTTAGTTTTTACTCTTTGTAATATTTAGCAACTGATTCGAGTGCTTTATCAAACATCTCAAGACCCAACTTCGCATCTTCTACTGAGATGTTACAAGGTGGGCACAAGTGAATTCGGTTGAAGTTATTAAATGGCATTAATCCTGCAGCTTTGCATGCAGCAACAAGTTCATTCATTTCAGGACTTGTTCCACCGTATGCAGCCATTGGATTACGAGTTGTGCGACTTGTAACGATATCGATTCCCCAGAAAACACCGCCACCGCGAACATCGCCAATAACTTTGTGTTTCTTTGCTAATTCAATAAGTCCTGGACCCAAAACTTTCTCACCAATCATGGTGGCGTTTTCAAGCATCTTCTCTTCTTTCATCACATCAATTGTTGCGACCGCTGTGGCGCAAGCAAGTGGATGACCTGAATAAGTAAGCCCACCAGGAAATGCGCGCTCATTAAATGTATTTGAAATAGCCTCTGAGATAACTACGCCACCAAGTGGGACATAACCCGATGTCACGCCTTTAGCGAAGGTAATTAAGTCAGGCATCGCCGCTGAGTTTTGATACGCAAACCATTTACCTGTGCGACCAAAGCCTGACATGACTTCATCAGCGATCCACATGATCTTGTACTTATCGCACAGCGCACGAAGACCTTCGAGATATCCCTTAGGTGGAACAAGCACTCCCGCAGTTCCGGCAACAGATTCAATCAAGATTGCACCAATTGTGTTGGGACCTTCAAAAATAATCATCTGCTCTAAGTGTGCAAGTGCGCGTTGGCACTCTTCTTCTTCCGTTGTTGAAAGAAACGGGGAGCGATAAAGATATGGTCCCCAGAAGTGCACGTGTCCAAAGCTAAATTCATTTGGGAAACGGCGTGGGTCACCAGTTGCATTAATCGCAGAGCCTGTGTTGCCGTGATACGAACGATATGTTGAAAAAATTTTATGCTTATTTGTGTGCAGGCGCGCCATACGAATCGCGTTTTCAACTGCATCGGCTCCACCATTTGTAAAAAAAACTTTCTTAAAATGTCCACCAGCGAGTTCGACAATTCTCTGTGCTGCTTCGTTGCGCGCATCATTTGAGTGTTGTGGAGCAAGGGCTGTCAGTGTTGCCGCTTGATCTTGAATAGCTTTAACAACTTTAGGATGTTGGTGTCCGATATTTGTAAAGACAAGTTGTGAAGAAAAATCTAAATATGTTTTGCCTTCATAATCCCAAAAACGTGAACCAGAACTACCGGCAACAGGGAGAGGTTTGATTTGTGCTTGGGCTGACCAGGAGTGAAAAACATATGCATGATCTGCGGCCGTAACTGCGGCACCTTTTTTTGGATCTGCCTGTGGGTTGGACACGAAAAAGACTTCCCTTCAACACTGAATAGCGAAAGCATAATGCTCTCAGATAGTGTGCGTCTATGAGCGAAATCACCCATTGGATAAACGGAAAAACTTTCGATGACTCAGCAAAACGTCATGGGGACATTTTTAATCCTGCCACTGGTGAAGTTTCCAAGAAAGTTGCTTTCGGCACCGCATCTACAGTTGATGCCGCAGTTAAGGCTGCAACAGATGCTTTTGCAGAATGGCGCCATAGTTCGCTGACAAAGCGCGTCAATGTTTTATTTGCTTTTCGTGAATTAGTAAACACAAATAAAGAAAAGATTGCTGCACTTATTACAGCAGAGCACGGAAAAGTTCTGAGCGATGCCGCCGGTGAAGTAACACGCGGACTTGAAGTTGTTGAATTTGCCTGTGGAATTCCACACCTGCTTAAAGGCGGATTCTCAGAAGAAGTTTCAACTGGCGTGGATGTCTATTCAATCCGCCAAGCACTTGGACCAGTTGCAATCATCTCTCCATTTAACTTTCCTGCAATGGTTCCGATGTGGTTCTTCCCAGTAGCAATTGCCTGTGGTAACACTGTCATCGTTAAGCCATCTGAAAAAGATCCAAGTGCAGCGATGTTCATGGCGCAATTATGGAAAGAAGCAGGATTGCCAGATGGCGTATTTAACGTTGTCCATGGTGACAAAGAAGTTGTCGATGCAATCTTGACACATCCAGGAATCAAATCGGTTTCATTCGTTGGTTCAACTCCAATTGCAAAATATGTTTATGAAACCGGAACAAAATCTGGCAAGCGTGTTCAAGCACTTGGTGGAGCAAAGAATCACATGGTTGTCTTGCCAGATGCTGATTTAGATTTAGCAGCAGATGCTGCCATCAACGCAGGCTTTGGTTCTGCAGGCGAACGTTGCATGGCGATTTCAGCACTCGTTGTTGTCGAACCAGTAGCAGATGCGCTAGTTACAAAGATTAAAGAGCGCGCAGTGAAATTAAAGATTGGCGATGGCACAAAGGGATCGGACATGGGTCCACTTGTTACACAGGTTCACCGTGACAAAGTTGCTTCATACGTTGATGCAGGTGAAAAAGAGGGCGCAACAATTGTCGTTGATGGCCGCACCGTTAACCCTGGCGGAAATGGTTTTTGGCTTGGGCCAACACTTTTTGATCATGTAACACCAAAGATGTCTATCTACACAGATGAAATTTTCGGTCCAGTTCTTAGTGTTATTCGCGTTAAATCTTATGACGAAGCACTGGCACTCGTTAATGCACACCAATACGGCAACGGAACAGCAATTTTTACAAATGATGGTGGCGCGGCTCGGCGTTATCAAAATGAAGTTGAAGTTGGAATGGTTGGAATTAACGTTCCAATTCCTGTACCGATGGCGTATTACTCATTTGGTGGTTGGAAGAATTCATTATTCGGCGACAGTCATGCACACGGTACAGAAGGCGTGCACTTCTTCACTCGTGGCAAAGTTGTGACAAGCAGGTGGCTTGATCCAAGTCATGGTGGAATTAATTTAGGTTTCCCGCAAAATACGTAATTTAAATCTCTTATTTAAGGCGTAATTGCCTACGATTTAAGTGATTGCAACCCCAACTGCTATTCTTCGCATCGTTCTGTGAAGTTCTTCCAGAGCACATACGTCTGGAGCGAAATTTCAATGTCTAAAGTATCTAGTGCGCATTTGGCTGGCTTGCCAATCAAGAAGCGCGAGAATCTTCGCAACGTTGCAATCATCGCCCACGTAGACCACGGCAAGACAACTCTTGTTGATGCCATGTTGTGGCAATCAGGTGCTTTTGCGGCTTATAAGAAGCAAGACGATAGCCAAGATCGCATGATGGATTCAATGGATCTAGAGCGCGAAAAGGGAATTACGATTCTTGCTAAGAACACTGCTGTTAAGCGCGGTGACACCATTGTTAACATTATTGATACTCCAGGCCACGCAGATTTTGGTGGAGAAGTAGAACGTGGACTCGAAATGGTTGATGGCGTTATTTTGCTAGTCGATGCCTCAGAAGGACCACTTCCACAGACACGTTTCGTACTACGTAAAGCACTTGAAAAGAATCTTCCAGTTATTCTTGTTATTAATAAGGTCGATCGCCCCGATTCACGTATTGCAGAAGTTGTCGATGAAGCCTACGAATTATTCTTAGATCTTGATGCAAATGAAGAACAAATCGAATTCCCTGTTGTTTACGCATCGGCAAAAGCTGGTCGCGCATCTCTTAAGCGTCCTGCAGATGGTGGAATGCCAGAAGAAGAAAATCTCGATGTTTTATTTGACACAATCTTTACTGCAATTCCGGCACCTGTGTATCACGAAGGTGCACCACTTCAAGCACACGTAACTAACCTTGACTCATCACCATTTCTTGGTCGCCTTGCACTCTGTCGCGTACGCGAAGGTGTCATTAAAAAAGGTCAATCAGTTATGTGGATGAAAACTGATGGAACATCAGAGCGTGTAAAAGTTTCAGAACTACTAATTACAGAAGCACTAGATCGTGTGCCAGCACTTGAAGCACACCCTGGTGACATCATCGCTGTTGCTGGAATCGAAACAATTACATTGGGCGAGACACTTGCTGATCTAGATAACCCACATGCACTTCCACCAATCATTGTTGATGAACCATCTATCTCAATGACAATCGGTATTAACACTTCACCACTTGCAGGAAAGAGTGGAAAACTACTTACAGCGCGCCAAGTTAAGGGTCGCTTGGATGCCGAACTCGTAGGTAACGTCTCATTGCGTGTTCTTAATACAGAACGTCCAGATACATGGGAAGTACAAGGTCGCGGAGAACTTCAGCTTGCTGTTCTAGTTGAAATTATGAAGCGCGAAGGTTTCGAATTAACTGTTGGTAAGCCACAGGTAGTTATCAAGAAAATTGATGGCAAAATTCATGAACCAATGGAGCGTTTAACAATTGATGCACCAGAAGAATATTTGGGTGTGTTAACTCAGTTAATGGCGCTTCGTAAAGGCCGTATGGAACAAATGGTTAACCACGGCACTGGTTGGATTCGCCTGGATTACAAAGTTCCTTCACGTGGACTTATTGGATTCCGTACTGAGTTCTTAACTGAAACTCGCGGTACAGGTTTGCTACACCACGTATTCGATGGTTATGAAGCATGGCACGGAGATATTCGCACACGCGGTACAGGCTCCCTTGTTTCAGATCGTCTCGGAACCGTTACTTCATACGCACTCTATGGAACACAAGATCGCGGAACTATTTTCGTAGAACCTGGCGATGAAGTGTATGAAGGTATGGTCATTGGCGAGAATTCACGTAGCGATGACATGGACGTTAACTGTGTGCGCGAAAAGAAATTAACAAACATGCGTGCATCAGGCACGGATGAATCAGAGCGTTTGATTCCACCTAAGAAACTCAACATGGAAGGTGCTCTCGAATTCTGTCGCGAAGATGAATGCGTAGAAGTAACTCCAGCTGTTGTGCGAATTCGTAAGGTAGTACTCGATGGATCTGAACGGGCACGCACTACATCACGCCAGAAGAAGGCGAACCTCAACGCTTAGTTCTGCCAGCCGAGTTCTTGGCTGGATTTGTCACACGGGTCGGGCAAGATAACCACTGTGAATAAAGCGAAAGTAACCCTGGTCGGCAATATTTCTGCTGC
>JBEENC010000055.1:0-5546 GCA_041192285.1 Actinomycetota bacterium | reverse complement strand
AATATGCAATTTCTGTGATGTCTGCATCGAAGGTATATGTTGGAATTCCAGGTTATGGTCGAGATTGGGTTACTAAAGTTGAAGGTACCTGTCCTGTAGAAGTTGCCAACGTTGTAAAAGTTGGCGCAAAAGCTGCAACCTTTGTACTGCGAGATGCTGCGGCCCTTGCACAAGGTTATGGCGTAATTCCCGTGTATGACGAAGTACTTGGAGAAGTTAATTTCACATACAACAAGGTGTACACCGGTTTAACAGCTGCTGGATTAGCAACAACGTGCACAGCAACTCGCACTGCTTGGTATCAAGATGCACGCAGTTTTACTTCACGAATTGGATTTGTATCTAAATACAGACTAGGTGGCGTAGCCCAGTGGACTTTCGGAATGGAAGACATGGCAGGGTCGCAAGCCATTAGAGATGCTGCCCTTGCTATCGCGCCAGATCAAGTAGTTAGTTCAATTTCTCTAAATAGTTCAAGTACAGAAGTTGCCACATCTGTTGAATTTGGATCTGTCATTGGACTTAAAGCGCTCTTTCAATTACCCGATAAATTACCAATTAGCAGCTTATTGGTACGCATCGAATCTAAATCTGCAAATGAAACGCAGTGGCGAGAAATTGCAACCAGCACAACTGGAATAGATGGCGCAATACAAGTGCCGCTGCTACTTTCCAAGAGCACTTCACTTCGAGCACGAACAGATGGAACATGGGAACGCCTTGAATCTATTTCTCAGGAAATACCTGTTGTTATCACTCGTGGCATATCGGTGAATGCGCCAGTGTCAGCACTGCGATCGCAAGCACTTGTTATAACCGGAGCGTTATCACCGCGTCAAAGTGGCATACAGGTTCAGTTGTTACAGCAGCGAGCTGGTAAGTGGATTGCAGATGGAACACCTGTAGTTACAGATGCAAATGGAGCATTCACAATCTCCACTACGGCTGCTCAAAAAGGCTTTGGTAAATACAAAGTAAGCGTTGCGCAAGATTCGTTATGGAATCAAGCAGATTCAGAAGTATTTACGGTGGTGATCAGATAGTGGTCAAAATCAAATCAAAGATCGAAGAAGAGATTAATGCGATTTTTTCTTCTGATCGACCATGGGTAACAATCGTTTGGGATGATCCTGTAAATCTTATGGATTACGTAACCTATGTGTTTATGGAGTTATTTAGTTTTTCACGCGAACGTGCAACAGAGCTAATGATGCAGGTACACACCGAAGGCAAGGCAGTAGTTTCAGAGGGCACTCGTGAAGAGATGGAACACGATGTCGCAAGACTTCACGAATATGGATTATGGGCAACTCTGCAACGCGGGGATCAAGGCTAATGAACGAGAGCCACGGATTTACTCGCCACGGTGGAGAGTTATTCGTTGCACAATTTTCTGATTCTGAAAAAGAAGTTCTCATTAATCTTTCGCAACAAATTATTGAATTACTCGCCGAACGTGTAGATCACAATGACCAGGATCCATTAGCTGCAATGGTTGGAATAACCTTTCATGATTCTCCACCAGATGATGAGGTGTTGCTTCGCTTATTACCAAACGCTTATGCCGATGGCGTGGATGCATCTGAATTTCGTCGATATACCGAATCTGTATTGAGAACTAAGAAACAAGCACACGCAATGTCTATTCGCACAATGCTCATGAGTAGCGAAGATGGAAGCATCGAACTCAATCACGATCTAGCAAATGCCTGGCTCGGTGGCATCAATGACATCCGGCTCGCACTTGGTGTGCGTCTAAATGTTGAGAAAAACACTCACGAAGAACTCGAGTTATTGGCACCTGATGATCCAATGCGTGGTGTGTACGGTGTTTATAGTTGGCTCGGCTGGCTGCAAGGCAATTTACTTCAAGCACTCATGGATGGATTAGAATCCTGACATGTCATTAACAATCTCGCGCGCAATGGTTAATCAAATACTTGAACAAGCGCGCGCTGAATATCCAGATGAAGCATGTGGCGTCATTCTTGGTTCACTTGGCGCCGATACACCCAAGCGTTTAAAGCCCATGATTAATGCAGCACACTCACCAACTTTTTATGAATTCGATCCAAAAGATTTGCTAGCTCTTTATCGCGAAGTTGATGATAATGATGAAGAAATAGTTGTCATCTATCACTCTCATACAGAAACAGAGGCGTATCCATCTCGTACCGATATTGCCTACGCCGGAGAACCAGGCGCGCACTACGTACTAGTTTCTACACGCGAAGAGATTGCACCTGCGACTGAATTTCGCTCATACCGAATCATCGATGGCACCGTCACAGAAGAACCCGTAACAATCCTGGATTAACTCACGCTTTTTCGTGAATTGGCGAAAGCGGCGTGCATTAGCAATAATAAGCACATGACTACAGCAGCAATTGAAGTTCGAATTCCAACAATTTTGCGTCCATATACAAAGGATGCAAAAGTTGTTTCTGCTGATGGCGCAGACCTTAAATCCCTCATCTCAGATCTTGATCGCCAATATCCAGGATTAGCAGAGCGCCTTCTAGAAGATGGTGCGTTGCGACGTTTTATTAACATTTATGTCAACGATGAAGATGTTCGTTTTATTGGTGGTTTAGATGCGGCGCTCAAATTAGGTGATTCAATTACTGTTCTGCCTGCTGTTGCAGGTGGCTAACAGTGGCACGCTTTGATTCTCTAGAAAGTTCAGTAGGCCACACTCCACTTATTGGTTTACCAAAACTTTCTCCTGCCCCAAATGTTCGCTTGTGGGCAAAGATGGAAGATCGCAACCCAACAGGTTCAATTAAAGATCGTGCAGCATTGGCAATGATTGAAAAAGCTGAAGCTGACGGTTCCTTGAAACCAGGTGCAACAATCCTCGAACCAACAAGTGGTAACACTGGAATCTCACTTGCGATGGTTGCAAAGACTCGTGGTTACAAATTAATTTGCGTAATGCCTGAGAACACATCAATTGAGCGCAGACAATTACTTGAAATGTGGGGCGCAAAAATCATCTTTTCACCTGCAGCAGGTGGTTCAAATGAAGCTGTGCGAGTTGCAAAAGAATTAGCTGCAAAAAACCCTGAGTGGGTATTTATGTATCAGTATGGAAATCCAGCAAACACACTTGCTCACTATCAAGGTACTGGGCCTGAAATATTTGCAGATCTGCCAACGATTACACACTTTGTAGCAGGACTTGGCACCACAGGAACATTGATGGGCGCCGGAAAATATTTACGTGAGCAAAACCCAGATGTACAAATTATCGCAGCCGAACCGCGCTATGGCGAAGTTGTATATGGACTTCGAAATATTGATGAAGGCTTTGTTCCAGAACTCTACGATGCATCAGTTTTAACCCGCCGCTTCTCTGTCGGCGCAGAAGATTCAGTTCGTCGCGTTCGCGAATTACTCGAAGTAGAAGGAATATTTTCTGGTATTTCAACTGGAGCAATTCTTCATGCAGCCCTTGCCATGGGCGCCGAAGCTATCCGTGATAGCAAGAGTGCAGACATCGCATTTATTGTCTGCGATGCTGGTTGGAAGTACCTATCTACTGGTGTTTATAGTGCTGATCATGAGAGCGCATCAGAAAAGCTCGATAATCAATTGTGGGCATAGCGGTAGACTTTGCAGTGTGAGTGATGCACCTATTGGAATATTTGATTCCGGCGTTGGCGGTTTAACCGTTGCACGTGCAATTCTTGATCAACTTCCAAATGAATCCACTCTTTATATAGGCGATACCGCGCGCGGACCATATGGCCCACGCTCACTGGCACAAGTTCGAGAGTTCGCTTTAGAAACTTTAGATTTCTTGGTTGATCAAGGTGTCAAGGCACTTGTCATTGCATGCAACACAGCAAGTGCTGCAATGTTGCGTGATGCACGCGAGCGATATTCAATTCCGGTTATTGAAGTAATTCAGCCTGCAGTTCGTAGAGCAGTGGCCGCAACAAGATCAGGAAGAATTGGCGTTATTGGTACACAAGCAACAATTGATTCAAAAGCGTATATTGATGCATTTGCAGCTGCGCCAAACTTAACTATCACCTCAGTGCCATGCCCATTGTTTGTTGAATTTGTTGAACGTGGTGAAACATCAGGTCCAGAAATTACAGATATAGCCCGCAAGTATCTCAAGCCCATAATTGATGCTGATGTCGATACGTTGGTTCTGGGTTGCACTCACTATCCACTTCTAACAGGTGTGATTTCATACCTTGTCGGTAATTCAGTTTCTTTAGTATCAAGTGCTGAAGAAACAGCAAAAGATCTTTATCGTGTACTCGTAGAAAATGATTTGTTGCACTCAAGTGCTAAGAGCGCTGACCATCGATTCCTGGCAACAGGAGATGCGAAAGCATTTGAAACACTTGCTCGTAGATTTCTCGGTCCAGAAGTTGGCCGAGTTGAACACCAAAGCCTGTAAACCACCCAAACCTATAAACTGCTCAGATAAACGGAGAAATACATGTCACGCAATGATGGACGCACCAATGATCAACTCCGTGAAATTAAATTTACGCGAGGCTGGCTAGATCATGCCGAAGGTTCTGTTCTCGTTGAGTTTGGTAAGACAAGAGTTCTTTGCGTTGCATCATTTACTCCTGGTGTTCCACGTTGGTTAAAAGATTCTGGTACAGGATGGGTAACTTCTGAATATGCGATGCTTCCACGTGCAACACATACGCGTTCTGATCGTGAAAGCGTCAAAGGTAAATTAGGCGGACGTACCCAAGAGATTTCACGCTTAGTTGGTCGTTCACTTCGAGCAATCGTTGATACAAAAGAACTTGGCGAAAATACAATTGTTATCGATTGTGATGTTTTACAAGCAGATGGTGGAACGCGGACTGCTGCAATTACTGGTGCTTACGTTGCACTAGCCGATGCTATTGCGTGGGCTAAAAAAGAGGGTCACATCAAAGCGAATTCAAAACCACTTACAGATTCAGTTGCTGCGGTAAGCGTTGGCATTATTGATGGTGTTCCCATGCTCGATCTTTGCTATGAAGAAGATGTTCGGGCAGATACAGATATGAATGTTGTATGTAGCGGTGATGGTCGCTTCATTGAAGTTCAAGGAACTGCCGAAGGTGTTCCATTTGATCGTGCACTTTTAAATCAACTATTAGATCTCGCAGTAGGTGGCTGTAAAGACTTAGCTGGAATGCAGAGTTCAGTTCTCTCCAAATGAGCGCGCCAGTTACGTTAGTTTTAGCAACTCGCAATCAAGGCAAGATCAGAGAATTTCGCAGAATTCTTGATGCAATTTCTCGGGGCACCATAAATCTTGTTGGACTTGAAGAGTTTGCACACACAGCTGAAGTGGAAGAAACTGGAAGTACTTTTAAAGAAAATGCATTACTAAAAGCGCGAAGTGTGTGCAAAGAAACGGGTTTACCAGCAATCGCAGATGACAGTGGTTTGTGTGTAGATGCTTTAAGTGGCGCACCTGGAATACTTTCTGCGAGGTATGCAGGAGTGCACGGCGATGATCAAGCAAATAACGCAAAGCTGTTAAAAGAGTTAGAAAATATCCCTGAAGAAAAACGTGG
>JBEENC010000054.1:0-5550 GCA_041192285.1 Actinomycetota bacterium | reverse complement strand
ACCCGATCGATGACGAGTGTGATTGCTATACCTGCACGCATTACACACGGGCTTATTTACACCATGTTTTCCGGGGAAAAGAAATAATTGCAGCCACATTGGCCACTATTCACAATGAGCGTTACATCGTTCGCCTCGTAGATCAGATGCGTCAAGCGTTACTAGATGGAAACTTTCAAGATATGAAGGCAGATTTCTTAGGACGCTACAAACACAAATCGGGACAATCTAACGATTAAGAAATTTCTTGCGATACGTATCTGCTGACATTTCATAAATACTCTCTGGTCCATCTACTTCATCCATCTGCTCGCCCATATAATCAAACCCAAGTGAATTAATCAGAGCAATCGATGCGGTATTTGTTGGGCTGACTGTGTAGCGCAAGGTTTTCACAACAGGTTCTGAAACAACCCATCCCCACATTCCTTGCAGTATTTCTTTACCAAAACCTTGGCGTTGAAATGCCACCTCAACCCCAAGTCCAATTTCCATCATTCCGTTTGAATCAGGTGCTCCATGAAAACTTGAACTTCCAATTACTTCCTGCGTGCTTCGCAATACAGCCCAGCGCACAAACCACTTGTTTACTTCGGGGTTTTCCTTTACTTGCGGAACTCTCCATGCAAGTGGACCTTGAAAGTCAATTAAGACTCGAAGTGGGTTGGTAAATGCTTTTCCTGAAAGCGCTTGTGTGTCATCACGTTTTTCAAAGAGATCAATTAAATCGGCAGCCCCAACGTGGTGTAAGTCGAGGCGTTCGGTTTGAATCAATTTCACGGACTAATTATTTCGATAAACCTCTATGAATAGCCACAAATCAGACGTATAGTTACATACATGCTAAATCTGCACTCAGTTGATCTGTGGCAACAAGCCACAGTAGTTCTGGATGCAGCCATTGCGGCGATCCTCGGATCAATCATTGGCTGGGAACGTGACCGTGCAGGCAAATCTGCAGGACCACGCACCATGGCTTTGGTCGGTACATCTGCCGCCGGAATCGTGGCTATTGGCGCAGTGCTAGATCTGGCCTCTGATTATGGGGACCCAACGCGAGCGCTACACGCAATCATTACCGGCATCGGCTTTCTCGGCGCTGGACTCATTTTCACCAATCGCAGCGAAGGAATCCAAGGCGTCACAACGGCTGCCACGGTCTTTGCTACGGCCTCTATGGGTTGCGCTGTTGGATTGGGATTTCAGGTGGCAGGAGTCGGAATGACTATCATTATTTTGGTCGTTCTTCGATCTACACAGGTGCTGGAAAAAGCAGCATCCATGCGTAGTAACTCCTAAGAATTCACCGCTAGCAATTCACCCAAAGATAACCCGCCCCACAGGCGTTATCCACTAGTAATTCAGGTCAAAGAGGTGAATATTAGCGTGCAAGAAGGCGTCCCTAGCGCTTTCGCGTTTTACCCCCTAATAGGCCTAATAGAAAGAGGTTACTTGTGTCGAAAAGACTCAAAGTCCTTGCTGGCGTAGCTGGAGTTGCACTAGCAGCTTCAATGCTGGCAGCAATGCCTGCTGGTGCTGCAGCATCAAAGGCAGCAACAGCCAAATCAGCAAAAGATGTTGGCGGTCTTGCAGGTTTAATCAAACTTGCTAAGGCAGAAAAAGAACTCAATGTAATTGCTCTTCCACGTGACTGGGCTAATTACGGCGAAATGATTGATACGTTCGCAAAGAAATACGGCATCAAAGTAAATAGCCAGAACCCAGATGGTTCTAGTGCTGATGAAGTTGCAGCCGTTAAAACTCTTAAGGGACAGTCACGTCAACCTGACGTTGTAGACGTTGGCGTTGCATTCGCAGTACAAGGTGCAGATGAAGGACTATGGGCTCCTTACAAGGTAGCAACATGGGGCGACATCGCAGCTGATGCGAAAGAAACTAATGGTCTTTGGTACTACGACTACGGCGGATATATTGCAATCGGTTACGATGCAAAACGCGTAAGCGTTCCACCAAAATCATTTAAAGATCTTCTTAACCCACGTTACAAGGGTCAAGTTGCTCTCAACGGAAATCCAGCAAAAGCAAACGCGGCGTTCTCTGCTGTGTATGCATCATCAATTGCTAATGGTGGCGGTCTTCAAGACATTACCAAGGGACTTGATTTCTGGGCAAATATGAAGAAGGCCGGAAACTTCATTCCTGTTGAGGCAACACCAGCAACTGTGCAGAGTGGTCAAACACCAATCACACTTGACTGGGATTACCTACAAGCGAAGTATTCAAAGGATGCAGCAGGTAAAGTCGACTGGAAGTTAGTTGTTCCAAGTGATGCTGTCTTCTTCGGTGGCTACGCACAAGCAATTGTTAAGAACTCACCACACCCAGCAGCTGCTCGTTTGTGGCAAGAGTTCCTTTATAGCGATGAAGGACAGAACATCTGGTTAAAGGGTGGTGCTCGTCCAATTCGTCTACCAGCAATGGTAAAGAAAGGCACAGCAAACAAGAGTGCAATTAAGTCATTGCCAGTTACACCTAAGGGTGCAACAGCAACTTATCCAGGACTTGATGATGTGGTCACAGCAAAGAGCCTCGTAGCATTACTATGGGGAACTCTTTAAACAATGACATCCGCAGCAATGCGGTCTACGAGTGAAACCACGACTGGGGGAAACCCCGGTCGTGGTTCACTTAATGGCCCACTACGTTCGCTCAGAACTTACATTGGGCTCTTTCCATTTTTTATTTATTCTGGATTTTTTTTAGCAATTCCAACACTTCAAGTAATGATCTTGGCCTTTAGAAATCAAGATAATGGCTGGACATTAGATAACGTAAAAGAAGCAGTAGCTGGGGTTTATTTACTCTCATTCCAGCAAAGTCTGTGGCTATCTGCCATCTCAGCAATAACTGGCGCAATCTTTGGATTTATCGCAGCTTACGCAATCACCGTTTCAAATATTCGCATTCTGCGCAGGGTGATTCAAACAGCTTCAGGCGTATTTGCCAACACAGGTGGTGTTCCTCTCGCATTCTTCTTTATTGCTTCAATTGGAACATATGGTTTGCTTACTACCGCTCTTAAGAAAATCGGAATCGATTTATATTCTGGCGGTTGGACTCTTTTTACATTCTCAGGATTAGTTTTAGTTTATTTATATTTCCAAATTCCATTGATGATTATCGTGATCTTGCCAGCAATTGATGGGTTACGACTTGAGTGGCGTGAAGCCGCCGGAAGCCTTGGTGCATCAAAGTGGCAGTTCTGGCGATATGTTGCTATTCCACTATTGGCACCAGCATTTACTGGAGCATTACTTCTCCTCTTTGCTAACTCCTTTGCTGCTTATGCGACGGCGTCGGCATTAACAAGTGGAACGATTCCACTTGTACCTCTTCAGATTGGTTCTCTTGTCTCTGGAAACGTGATCGCTGATAAAGCAAATCTTGGGTACGCACTCGGATTTGGAATGGTCGTCATTATTGGTTTTGTGATGGCTGGCTATGCAATTCTGCAACGTAAGACTGCGAAATGGTTAGGCAACTAATGGCCACAATAACTGCGCCAATTCGCGTGAAAAATCGTAAAGTACAAAAGGGAATGACTCTTACTCCAAAGCTTGGACCAGGTTTAGGTTTTGGACTTGCAGTCGTTGCGTTTTACTTTTTCCTACCAATTATCAGTTCATTTGAATTTAGTATTCGCGGTGCCAATAATGTTTACTCACTTGAGGCATACGGGCGAATCACAAATCAACCAGATTTTGGAACAGTTGTTGGTCTAACCGCGCGACTTGCGCTCGTCACTATTTTTCTTTCCACAGTAATCATGGTTCCGACAGTTACTTTAGTTCATCTAACTGCAAAGAAGTTTCGACGGATTGTTGAGTTCATCTCCCTTCTTCCCCTTGTTATCCCACCAGTTGTTCTAGTTCTTGGGGTTCTAGCATCAATGCCTGTATCGCTTAAAGGAACTCCCTACCTGCTCGCACTTGAATACGTGATGCTTTCAATGCCTTACACATTTAGAGCACTTGATGCCGGACTTGGCGCAATAGATGTGCGCACATTGGTGGATGCTTCGCGCGGGCTCGGAGCACCATGGCGCACAGTCTTTATCCGAATCATTGCTCCAAATATTCGTAGTGCAATTTTTGGATCAATCTTCTTAACTTTGGCACTAGTACTTGGCGAATACACAATGGCCGCACTCATGCTCTGGAATACATTTCCAACATGGATTGCTCTCGTTGGACAACAAGAAGCAACTCTTGCAGTCGCACTTTCAATTTTTAGCTTGGTCGTTGCATGGTTACTGCTCATGGCTTTATCTGCAGTAGAACGTCGTCAGAAAGCACGTCTGTAGTGTTACATCAAATATATAAAGGGGAAATAAAGTGAGCACATCAACTAGCAGTCGAGTAACGATTAGCAATCTTCGTCGAACTTTTGGCGATGTTGTTGCTCTCGACTCTTTCTCACTCGACATCAATCCAGGTGAACTTGTCACTCTGCTCGGTCCCTCAGGATGTGGCAAGACGACAGCTCTTCGCATGGTTGCAGGTCTTGATGTTCCAGATTCAGGAATCATTAAGATAAATGGTGCTGCGATAAATAATCTTTCACCATCAAAGAGAAACATGGGAATGGTTTTCCAGGCCTATTCACTCTTTCCTAATATGACTGCTATTGAAAATATTGAATTTGGATTGCGTGTGCGTGGCATCGATAAAGCAAAGCGTCGCAAACGTGCCGAAGAGATGATTGAACTAGTAGATCTTGGCCAGCAAGCCAATCGTTTTCCAAATCAAATGTCTGGCGGGCAACAACAACGTGTGGCGCTTGCTCGGGCCCTTGCTATCGAACCAAATGTTTTGCTTTTAGATGAACCACTTTCTGCCCTAGATGCGAAAGTTCGTGCTCACTTGCGCGATCAAATTCGTCGTGTCCAGCAAGAAGTTGGAATCACAACATTGTTTGTAACCCACGATCAAGAAGAAGCCATGGCAATTTCTGATCGTGTGGGCGTAATGAATAAAGGCAACCTCGAGCAACTCGATAGGCCAGATGTTCTTTATAGCAATCCAACGTCAGCATTTGTTGCGACATTCGTCGGTGCGATGAATCGCGTTCCCGGCAAATTACTTGATTCTAAAAGCGTTGAAGTTCTTGGAAAGAAAATTTCGGTTGCAAACTCAGGACATGGCTTATCTGCTGGTTCAACAGTAAATGTAATGATTCGCCCAGAACAATTTGCGATCACTTCTGGAGATTCTGCGATTATTGCAGAACGATCATTCCGTGGGCCGATGACTCGTATCGTTGTTTCACTTGCTGATGGCAGCCGAGTTGACCTAGATATTGCAAGTGCGGAAACAACTTCAATGAGTCCCGGTAATCGCACTGGTTTAACAGTTAGTGCATCTTCGGCAATTATTGAAGCGCGTTAATTTCTAGGACTTAATCGCAGCACGGTATTTCTTTCGTGTGGTGCTCCCATCGCCCAATCCGCAGGAACTTTTGCACCGAGTGAATCGCGTTTCTGCCATACATTTGCGCTGATTAAACGTGAGAGAGCGGCCATTTCAAGTG
>JBEENC010000053.1:0-5566 GCA_041192285.1 Actinomycetota bacterium | reverse complement strand
TTTTATGCAGATGGTCTTGGTTCATGGCAGATGCGTCTGTCTTTCTGCCACCCAACTCCAGAGCGTATTCATCAAGGTGTTGCAGCCCTCGGTGGCGTAATTAAACAAGAGATCGAACGGCGCAGTGGAAATAAATTAAATTAACCCTCTATTTTTTTAACAATTCGCGCAAGATCTGCAAAACCTGCAAACTCAATTGAAATCTCGCCTTTGGCTTTCCCTCCTTTAATCTTTACGCGTGTGTCCAGATGGTCACCTAGGCGCTCTGCAATCTCATTTACTTCAGGTGAAGTGCTAGAAGATTTCTTCTTTGTTTTACTCGCGGACTTTGGAGATGTTGCAGCAATTATTTCTTCGGCGGCTCGAACGCTTAATCCTTCGGCAACTATGCGCTTGGCTAATTGATCAATCTGGGCTTCGTTGCTTAACCCAAGGAGTGCCCGTGCATGTCCTGCGCTAATAACACCGGATGCAACTCTGCTTTGAACACTTGCTGGCAAGTTAAGCAGACGCATTGTGTTTGAAATGAGTGGGCGGGATCGACCAAGTTTGTGCGCTAACTCATCGTGCGTGCAATTAAAGTCCTGAAGCAATTGTGTATACGCAGCAGCTTCTTCAAGTGGGTTAAGTTGGCTGCGATGAATGTTTTCAATGATTGCTTCACGTAATAATTCATTATCTGGCGTCTGCCGAATAATTACAGGAATGCTGCGTAATCCAGCTATTTTTGCTGCGCGGAAGCGTCTCTCTCCCATCACTAATTCATAACGCCCTGGTGAAGTTTGGCGAACAACTGGTGGTTGCAGGATTCCTATTTCTTTAATTGATTCAACAAGTTCTGACATTGCTTCTTCATTAAAAAATGTGCGTGGTTGTTTTGGATTTGGTGAGATCGAATCAATAGAAACTTCGTTTTGTTGTGCAACTTCATTTCCACCAACAGTAAGTGATGTTGGAATAAGTGCATCTAAATTTGTGCCTAATCCTCCACGCTTTGCACTCATGCAATTTCACCACTTTGTTGTACTTTGTAATTTATACTGACAACATTTGAATTAAATGCTTTTCCACGGTCGGCGATTTCTCTTGCAACCTGCATGTATGCAAGTGCACCTGGAGATGTGGGGTCATACGTCATAACTGTTTGACCATAAGACGGCGCTTCTGAAACACGCACCGCACGTGGGATTGGAATATCAATTAATTCATTTGGAAAGTGTGAACGAACACTTTCTGCAACATCATTTGCAAGACGTGTGCGACCATCAAACATTGTTAAAAGAATTGTTGATAGTTCAAGAGTTGAATTTAAACGCTTTTTAACTACTTGATATGTTTCTAATAATTGAGTTAATCCTTCAAGTGCGTAGTACTCACACTGAATAGGGATTAGCAATTCCTTTGCTGCAGCAAATGCGTTAACAGTTAATAAACCTAAACTTGGTGGGCAATCAATTAAGATGTAGTCATACGCCTTGTTCTCTTTAATTTTTAAATTAATTAATTCATCAATTGCTTCTTTCAGCCGAAGTTCGCGTGCAACCATTGAAACTAAATTGATTTCTGCTTGCACAAGCGCTGTATTAGATGAGATGCAATCTAAGGAAGGAAAGCCGGCTACTTTTTGTACAACTGATGCAATGTTTGCGCTTCCCATTAAAACTTCATAAATTCCATCGTTAGCACGATGTTCAACACCTAAGGCGGTAGATGCGTTCCCTTGTGGATCTAGATCGATGACCAGAGTTTGAAGGCCGCCCATAGAAAGGGCTGCTGCGACATTAACTGTTGTGGTGGTTTTGCCGACCCCGCCCTTTTGATTGGCCACGGTGAAGATCCGAAGGTTCTCGGGCTTAGCCATAGGCTCTTTTAGTCGGCGAACCCCGATGACCTGCTTTGTTTCACGTGAATCATCGGACATGAGCCTAGTTAAGCACCTTTGATGACTTCAACTATTCGAGCAGGCTCTATGCCTTCCAAGGAAATTTCATGAAGGCGCGATCCGGGCACGGTCGCCATCTCAGCTGCCGCATTTTCACCCTTCATTGCAAGCAAGGATCCCCCTGGTTTGATTAGGTGCCAAGAAATCTTCTTTAGTTTATCAAGGGGCGCCACAGCTCGGGCGGTTACATAATCTGCGCTCTTTTTCACACTCTGGGCTTGGCCTCGAATCACGGTAATTCCGGTACCAGCCGTCGCCACTTCTAGAAAATCCACTCTGCGTTGAAGGGGTTCAATCAAGGTAACTTTTAAATCGGGACGGGCCAAGGCAATGATGATTCCGGGCAGACCTGCTCCGGATCCGATATCAAAGAGGGTTGCCCCCTCTTTGACAAGGGTGGTTACGGGTAGGCAGTTAAAGATGTGGCGTTCCCAGATCCGCTCGGCCTCGCGGGGCCCAATTAACCCGCGCTCGATTCCGGCTCCTTCAAGCAGGGCAGCGTAGGCTGCGATCGCACCTATTGAGCTGGGAAAGTATCGCTCGATGAGGGTTTCACGTGAAACCTCCATGCGCTTTAGGCTGGGTAGATAACTACGTAGCGATCTGGGTCTTCACCATCAGATTCACTCGTAAGGCCTAGTTCTTGGATTGTGTCATGGATGACCTTGCGCTCAAAGGCGTTCATTGGATCGAGTTTGATCGATGAGCCAGTTGTCTTCGCCTTTTCAGCCATCTTTTCAGCGAGCTTCTTTAGTTCACTCTTGCGTCCTGAGCGAAATCCTTCGATGTCGAGCATAAGGCGGCTGCGATCTCCTGTTGAAGTCTGAACCGCTAGGCGGGTCAACTCCTGGAGAGCATCTAAAACCTGGCCTTGATCGCCGACGAGGTGGTTGAGTTTGCCGCCGACGATTGCCACAGCAGCGCGACCATTTTCCACGTCGATATCAATATCGCCATCGAGATCTGCGATGTCGAGCAAGCCCTCTAAATAATCCGCTGCTATGTCGCCCTCTTCTTCTAGCTTGGCGGCACTCTTTGGAGCCTTTAAGTCTGCGTTCGCCTCTGTTATTACTTCTTCAACTACTTCTTCAACAGCTTTGCTCTTTGCCATTTTTATCCTCGCCACCCATAGTGGGTTTGTAGTGGTTTAAACCTTTTTGTACCTATATGCACCGATGTATCGGTTTTACTTTTTCTTCTTCTTTTTTGCTTTTGGTTGCTGGCGTTGACCCTTAACGTCGCCCTCTGGACGGGGTTCATCAATTGTCGTGCCATCAATAAGTGTTCCTGCTTTACGTGCTTTTTTACGTTCTAACTCTTCATAGGCAGGGGAACCCGGCGTTGGGTTTCGTTTAATTACATAAAACTGTTGGCCCCATGTCCACAAGTTTGTTGTTGACCAATAAATAAGAACTCCGATTGGAAAGTTAACACCGGAGATTGCAAAAATTACTGGGAATAGATACAACATAATTTTTTGCTGTTGCAACATCATGTTGTTGCTGGAATCCATCTTTGGCATTCCTTTAACCATCAACTGACGTTGTGTTGTAAAGGTTGTTATGGACATAAAAGCAATTAAAAACACTGTAACAATTTTTACTGTCGTGCTTGATGATCCAAGGAAAGTCTCAGAAATTGGTGCCCCGAAGAATCTTGCTTGCGCTGCATTAACAACATCTGCCTGAGTTAATACTCCATGTTTAACTGGTGGGGTTTTTCCGATTCCGTTGAGCACTGTAAAGAGTGCAAAGAAAATAGGTGCTTGAGCCAGGATTGGAAAACATGAAGCAAGTGGGTTTGTTTTATGCTCTTTATAGAGCTTCATCATCTCTTCTGATTGCTTTTGGCGATCGTCTTTATACTTTGCTTGAATTATCTTCATTTGAGGCTGAAGAGCAGTTAATGCGCGCTGGCTTTTAATTTGTTTTACAAAGAGAGGAATTAAAATTATACGAATAAGGATTACAAGACCAATGATTGAAAGGCTCCAAGTAACACCACTTGTTGAGCCAAAGATTGGCGCCAGTAAGCCGTGGATCGAAATAATGACCCAAGAAACAGCGGTATATAAGGGGTTTAGGATCGAGCCCATATTTAGATTCCTGCCTTCTGTGATTTCATAAGAACATAATCAACGCCGCCATGTGACCATGGATTACAACGCAACAACCGCCATGCGGTCATCACAACTCCTTTTAAACCGTACTCTTCTATCGCGGTCACCGCATACGAAGAACAGGACGGGTAGTACTTACAACGTGGGCCAAAGGCTGGTGAAATCCATTTTTGATAAAAATGAATAAGTGCGACAATTACGGTTCTCATTGCGCAGCCGCTTGATTAGATTTTTTAATAAGACGATTAATAATTTCAGAAACTTCTACATTGGTTTGTGCTTTTTCTGTTTTGCCGATCGCTCGTAATACAAAGAGTGCTCCGGTTGGCAGGGTGGAAATATTCTGCGCGATCGCATGACGTGCTTTGCGTGCAATACGGTGACGAAGCACAGATCCTCCAACACTTTTGCTAATAATTAATCCAGCTTTGGGACTTTCATTAGTACCTGTGAGATAGAGATATCCAACAAAAAATTCAGTTGCTGCGCGGTGACCACTTTTGGTCGTACGAGCAAAATCTGAGCTTTTTGTTAAACGTGCGCTTTTGGTAAGCACAAAGTTCTACGAACTCGATTATGCCGAAAGTCGTATGCGACCTTTTGCACGGCGAGCAGCGAGCACGGCGCGGCCTGCACGTGTAGCCATGCGAGCGCGGAAGCCATGCTTCTTTGCACGACGGCGCGTATTAGGCTGGAAAGTGCGCTTAGTCATTTCGAACTCCTTCTAATCAAACAAATCTAAATCGGGCCATAAATGCGGGGGAAGTGCGGTAAGAGGGGTAACGGTAGAGGTCTGGGGATAACGCGGTCAAACCGGCCTTAGGGGGTCATTTCCGAGTTGAGGGTTGTGGATAAGTGCTTGCGCTTTTGGCCAAATGGCTCTACTTTTCGCTCTCCTCCACAGGTTTTAGGGACTTAAAAAGGCTCAACCCGTGGTTTAGGACACAGCCTGTGGGTAACCATGTGGATAAGTGCTTTTAAGGGAAAAGGTGTCATATGGCCGTTATTGAGATGGAACTAACCGATCTTTGGGGCCGTGTTATCGACGTTGTTTCAGCCGATGCACCACAACACCGCGCATTTCTCTCATTAACGAAGCCACTTGGGCTCTTACAAAGTGATGGAATAACAAATTTATTGGTTGCCGCGCCAAATGCTTTTGCAAAGGATGTTCTTGAAACTCGTCTTCGTGCGCTAGTCAGCGAAGTACTCACTCGTGAACTCGGCGAAAAAACAAATATCGCTGTCACAATCGATGAAACTTTAGAAGCAACAGATCTTCCTGCGCCAGATGTTGATATTGAAATCGTTCCAGCTCGCGCCGGTACTGGCCGCGAAGATGTTGCGCTGCAAACTTCATCTAAGAACGCCGAGTCTTCACAATTAAACCCTCGTTACATTTTTGAAACTTTTGTTATCGGCGCATCAAATCGTTTTGCTCACGCCGCAGCTGTTGCGGTGGCCGAAGCGCCAGCAAAGGCTTACAACCCGCTCTTTATATATGG
>JBEENC010000052.1:0-5601 GCA_041192285.1 Actinomycetota bacterium | reverse complement strand
GAAGCTGCTAGAGAATTTGCTGATTATGTTCTTGGATTAATGCTGGATCGAAAGAAAAATCCAGGAACTGATCTAATTAGCGACCTGGCTGCAGTTGAAGAGAGCGGTGAAAAGTTAAGCGCCCACGAGTTAGTGGCAACGTGCATTCTTTTACTCAATGCGGGCCATGAAGCTAGCGTTAATGCTTTTGGAAACGGAATGGTTGCCGCGCTTTCACGTACCGATCAAGCAGAGTTACTGCGCACTAAAGCTCGCGAGATAGCAGAAAGTGCAGTTGAAGAATTTTTGCGTTTTGATGCTCCGCTTCATCTATTTGAGCGAACTGCAACATCGGATACAACAATTGGGGGAGTAACCATTAAAGAAGGTCAGAAAATTGCTTCTTTATTGGGCTCTGCTAACCGCGATGAAAAAATATTTGAACGCTCTAATGAGATGGATCTTTTGCGAAATCCAAACCCGCATATTGGTTTTGGCGCAGGTATACATTTTTGCCTTGGAGGCCCACTTGCTCGCCTTGAAATGGGAATATCTCTGCCGGCTTTATTTGAAAGATTTAAAGATATTGAATTAGCAAGTACTCCAAAGCGGCGTCCAACTTTTGTGTTACGTGGTTACGAAAGTGTTGAAATTTCAGCAGCGCTTGGATAAGAAGATTGTGCACCTTTTCTGCTCACGCTGATGGAGGCAATTCGACAGGCAAATTGGGCCGCTGATGCTGGATCTAATCCGCAACCAAGGGCGTATGAGAAGGACCCTATAAAGCAATCGCCGGCACCAGTTGTATCAACGGCATCAACTGATTGCGTTGGAATTCGTGTAATTTTTCCTGATTCTGAAATAAGTATTGCTCCGGCACTTCCAAGAGTTATAACAGAGTTTTTTCCTTCTCGAAATTTCTCTAATTCAAAACTCTCTGGAGTTGATCCAGTAAATTCTTTAAACTCAACTTCATTAGGAACTAACCAATCTGTAACTGCCAATAATTGCGCACTAAGTTCTTCAAATGGGGCGGGATTTAAAATCGTTGTGTATCCACGCTCTTTTGCTGCTTTAAAGGCTGCTGTTGTTACAGCTTGTGGAATTTCGCACTGCCCAATAACTATGGAAAGTTCTGGGATGGAATTGATTGCATCAACTGCATGCTTGGCATCAAAGTCGTGATTAGCACCGGATACAACAATAATTCTATTTTCACCTGTTTTATCTACCCAAATATGGGCAACGCCTGTCGGTAATTTTGAAATTTTTACGAAATCTGCATTGACCTTTTGGTTTGCGAAATTTTCTTTGTAGGATTTTCCGAAGAGATCATCTCCGATGCTTCCAACCATATAAACATCAGCGCCGGCTAAAGCAGCCATGACTGCTTGATTCGCACCTTTTCCACCAAAACCTGTCGCAAATAGATTTCCGTAAAGGGTTTGCCCAGGTGCAGGTAAGACGTCTGCATAACAAGTTAGATCCATGCAGGTACTACCTACTATTGCGATCACTGGTGCTTTGGCCACGAAATAGATAATAGGCTAACTCCATGAATTCCACACCAGTAATACTTGATGTAGATACAGGAATTGATGATGCCTTTGCGATTTTATTCGCCGCACGTCATCCATCAATTAAATTACTTGGGGTTACCTGCGTGGATGGAAATACAAACCTTGCTCAGGTAGTAGCAAATACTCTTCAAGTACTAGATGCTGCCGGGGCTGCCGATATTCCTGTTGCTCGCGGCGCGATACGACCACTTCTTGGACAATCTCAATACGCAGAGTATGTACATGGTGAAGATGGAATGGGTGATTTAGGTTTACCGCCATCTCGAAGAAGCATTGATTCTCGCTCTGCAATCGAATTAATTCGCGATTTAGTTGATGAGTCGAAAGAACCTGTGACATTAGTGCCACTGGCACCGCTGACAAATATCGCACTGTTTTTACGAGCATTTCCAGAAAGTGCCAAGAAACTAAAGAGAATTGTTTTAATGGGAGGCTCAGCCTCTGCAGGAAATGCAACACCTGCTGCAGAATTTAATATCTGGCACGATCCAGAGGCTGCTGCAATTGTTTTCCAAAGTGGCATTCCAATCACAATGTACGGTCTTGATGTTTTCATGCGTCCCTGTGTGAGCAGCGATGAAGCAGCAAAACTTTCTAAGTCACCCGATCCTTGTGCGCAATTTGCGGCAAGATTAATAAACGCCTTTATCGAACGCATTGGTTCACCAGTTACTTTGGGTGATTATGGAGCAGTAGCAAGTGTCATTGCACCTGAGTTAATTACTACCAAAAGATTTGATGTAATAGTTGATACTTCTGCAGGACCAGCTCGAGGTCAAACTATTGTTGATCGCAGACCAGCTCTTGAATTAGAAATAGAACCTCTTCGATTAGAAAATGCCGCCAAAGTCGATGTAACGCTAGATTTAGATGTTGAGGCAATGTGCCAGTTGTGGCTAAAAACTATTGATCCGAATTTCTAATCACACACCAATTGGGTGCCAGACCGTCTTAGATTCCATGAAAGCCAATATGCGCCCAGGTGTGGCAGCATCTTTGAAAGAGTAAATTCGCTTTAAATTTTGCGCTCCAGCTACTTTAAATTCCGCAACAAATTTAGAATCCAATCCGGTGATATCTACTCCATCAATATCCATATGAGATGCAAACCAAGGCGCCAATTCTGCAGTTTTTCCAGTCAATATATTGACTACTCCAGCAGGCACATCACTAGTTGCAATTACTTCAGCAAGGCTCATTGCTGGCAAAGGAGCGCTTTCACTAGCAAGTGCGATAACCGTGTTGCCACTTGCAATGATTGGGGCAATTCCTGCGATGAAGCCCAACAGTGCAGATTTCTTTGGAGCGATAAAGCCAACAACACCGAGTGCTTCTGGAATTGTGAAGTTGTAATAAGGGCCAGCAACAGGATTTGTTGCACCATCTAGTGCGTTGATTTTATCTGTCCAGCCGGCATACCAAACGAGCAGATCAATACTTTGTTCAACTTCATCATGCGCTTTTTTCACTGTAACGCCAGTGAGTTCAGAAATTTCAGAGATAAATTGATTGCTGCGTCCTTCGAGCATTTCTGCAATGCGATACAGAATTTGTCCGCGGTTATAGGCAGTTGCTTGTGACCAGCCACTCTGGGCAGCACGTGCTGCGAGAACTGCGTCTTTTAGATCTTTACGAGATGCAAGACATGGGTTTGCTATGAAAACTCCTTTAGAGTTTTTCACTTCGTATGTGCGACCAGATTCAGTGCGTGGGAAAGCACCACCGATGAATAACTTGTAAGTTTTCTTCACATCAATTCTCTTACTCATGTGAAACTCCTTTGAGATAAGCAGTAAGGCCGTGGCGACCGCCTTCGCGACCCCATCCCGACTCTTTGTAACCGCCGAAGGGACTCGTTGGATCAAATTTATTAAATGTATTTGCCCAAATAACTCCGGCTTTTAACTTTTGGGAAGCCCAAAGGATCTTCGAACCTTTCTCACTCCAGATTCCTGCAGAAAGTCCGAACGGAGTGTTATTTGCTTTATCGATTCCTTCTTGCGGAGTACGGAAAGTAAGCACTGATAAAACAGGGCCGAATATTTCTTCACGTGCAATTCGATGAGATTGTGTGACACCGGTAAATATCGTTGGAGCAAACCAGAATCCCTTACTTGGTAATTCACATGGTGGACTCCAGCGCTCTGCGCCTTCTGCATCTCCGGCAAGGGAGAGTTCTTTAATTTTTTCTAATTGTGCCCGTGAATTAATGGCACCCAAATCAGTATTTTTATCGAGCGGATCTCCTACGCGGATTTTTTCCATGCGTCTTTGTAATTTTTTAATAAATTCATCAGAAATGCTCTCTTGAATTACAAGTCGAGATCCCGCGCAGCAGACATGACCTTGATTGAAGAAAATTCCATTGACAATTCCTTCTACGCTTTCGTCAATTGCCGCGTCTTCAAAGACGACATTTGCAGCCTTGCCACCAAGTTCTAGAGTGACACTCTTTGAAGTTCCGGCAACGGCTTGGGCAATAATTTTTCCAACTTCAGTGGATCCTGTGAATGCGATTTTGTTTATACCTGGGTGATTAACAATTAGCGCACCTGTTGAGCCATCTCCAGTGACAATATTTACAACACCTGCTGGCAATCCAGCTTGCTCGCACACTTCTGCAAAGAGCAGAGCAGTCAGTGAAGTTGTTTCTGCCGGCTTTAGAACTACCGTGTTTCCAGCTGCAAGGGCTGGAGCAATCTTCCAGGCAAGCATGAGCAAAGGAAAATTCCAAGGAATAATTTGACCGACAACTCCGTGTGCTTTTGCTTTTGTACCTACACCTGCAAACTCAAGTTTGTCAGCCCACCCAGCGTGATAGAAAAAGTGTGCTGCAGCAAGTGGTACATCGACGTCACGTGATTCTCTAATTGGTTTTCCATTATCTAAACTTTCTAGTACCGAAAATTCACGTGCGCGCTCTTGCAATATGCGGGCGATTCGAAATAAGTATTTACCACGTTCACGACCTGAAAGTTTTGACCAGTGCACATCCAAAGCTTTCTTGGCGGCCTTGACTGCAGCATCAACGTCTTTTTTGCCACCTAGAGCAATTGAGCTAAGAACTTCTTCAGTAGCAGGATTAATAGTTGGAAAATGTTTTTCTCCGGCAACAAACTTTCCACCGATGTAATGCCCATATTTGGGCTTAATGGAGATGCTGGCGCGTGATTCTGGCGCCGGTGCATATTCAAAGCTCATGCAAGATTCTCCATTAATCGATCGTCACGTACTGAGGGCTAGCGTAGTAGCCATCATCCATTTTCATGCGCTGCATCAAGAGGTCATTAAGTAGTGCGCTAGCACCGATTCTAAAAAGCGATGGAGTCAGCCATTCTGGACCTGCAGTCTCATTTACGAGTACTAGTTGCTTGATTGCATCCTTGGTATTGCGAATACCGCCAGCAGGTTTAACACCAATGCGCACACCAGCTATCTCGTAAAAGTCTCGAACAGCTTCAAGCATCACAAGAACAACTGGCGGTGTTGCAGCCGGTGCAATTTTACCTGTTGAAGTTTTAATGAAATCTGCTCCAGCAAGCATTGCTAAGTAGGAAGCTTTTCGAACATTGTCATATGTAACAAGTTCTCCTGTTTCAAAAATAACTTTAAGGTGGGCTTTATCCCCGCATATTTCCTTGATCGTAAGTATTTCATTGAAAACTTCTATATATTTTCCAGATAGAAATGCCCCGCGATCAATGACCATATCTATCTCAGCTGCACCTGCTGCAATTGCATCTTTCGTATCTTGAACTTTAACTTCCATTGAAGCACGGCCGGATGGGAACGCAGTTGAAACAGCCGCAACAGGAACATGTTTGCCACCAATTAAATCCAGATGAGTTCGTGCAATAGACACCATGTCGTTATAGACGCAGACCGCTCCCACGCTTGGAACGCTGAGATCTGTTGGGTCTGGGCGAACTGCTTTTGCGCATAACGCTTGGACTTTGCCTTGCGTATCAGCACCTTCAAGTGTTGTTAAATCAACCATCGAGATTGCTTTATCAATTGCCCAGCGCTTACTAGTTGTTTTAAT
>JBEENC010000051.1:0-5861 GCA_041192285.1 Actinomycetota bacterium | reverse complement strand
TGAGACACTCTGCGACGAATTCATTGCTTACTAGACGAGATGTGATTGTGGTTGCAACCGTTTCCTGCATTTACGGACTCGGCACACCTCAGGAATATGTGGATCGAATGATCAAGTTGCGGGTAGGGGATGAGATAGAACGAAATGTTCTGCTTCGTCGATTCGTAGATGTTCAATACAAACGTAATGACATGGCATTTGAACGCGGAACATTTCGAGTCCGCGGCGACACGATTGAAATTATTCCTATGTATGAAGAACTCGCTCTTCGAATTGAAATGTTTGGCGATGAAATCGAACGCATTACAACCCTTAATCCACTAACTGGAGAGATCGTTCGAGAAGAAGAAGAAATGTATGTTTTTCCTGCGACCCACTATGCCGCTGGACCGGAAACAATGAAACGGGCCATGGGAGATATCTCCGACGAATTACAGATCCAGCTAAATTTATTTGAAAAGCAAGGCAAACTCTTAGAAGCACAACGGTTAAGAATGCGTACTACTTTCGATCTTGAAATGATGGAGCAGCTAGGTTTTTGCTCTGGAATCGAAAACTATTCTCGACACTTAGATGGTCGCGATCCAGGATCGGCGCCAAATTGCTTACTAGATTATTTTCCAGAGGATTTTCTTGTCGTCATAGATGAAAGCCACGTAACAGTTCCACAGATCGGTGCCATGTTTGAAGGCGATGCTTCACGCAAACGAACACTCGTTGAACACGGTTTTCGTCTTCCTAGCGCGCTAGATAATCGACCTCTTAAATGGCCAGAATTCTTAGATCGCGTTGGTCAGAAGGTTTATTTATCAGCGACTCCTGGACCATATGAATTAGGCAAGGTTGATAACGATGTTGTTGAACAAGTTATTCGTCCTACTGGATTAGTTGATCCTCAAATTATTGTTAAACCCATAAAAGGGCAGATTGATGATTTGTTAGCCGAGATCAAGATTCGAACCGAGAAAAATGAACGAATTCTAGTCACGACGCTGACTAAGAAAATGTCTGAAGATCTGACTGAGTACCTGCAAGAAAAAGGAATAAAAGTGCAGTACTTGCACTCAGAAGTTGATACTTTGCGCAGAGTCGAACTACTCCGTGAATTACGTACTGGACAGTTTGATGTATTAATAGGAATTAACTTATTGCGAGAAGGCTTAGATTTACCAGAAGTTTCCCTTGTGGCAATCCTGGATGCTGACAAAGAAGGATTTTTACGATCTGCAACTTCATTGATCCAGACAATTGGCCGGGCAGCGCGAAATGTTTCAGGTGAAGTACATATGTACGCCGATAACATCACTAAATCGATGGCCAAAGCAATTGATGAGACAAATCGTCGCAGGGCCAAACAAGTTGCTTATAACCTCGAACGCGGTGTTGATCCTCGGCCACTTCGAAAAAAAATTGCAGACATTACTGATTTGATTAATCGAGAAAGCGATGACACTGAAGTGTTACTCGCTCTGGGTCGCAAATCTAAGTCAGCAGGTGCACCGCCAATTGGATTGCGAAGCAAAAATGCGGGTTCTTTGCCGCGCCAAGAGTTAGTCGCATTGATAGAGTCGCTCACTGATCAGATGAGAAGTGCGGCGGCAGAATTGTCTTTCGAGTTGGCGGCTCGATTGCGCGATGAAATTAGAGATCTTAAAAAGGAACTTAGAGCGATGCAAGAAGCGGGGCATTAATGAGCATCGATAAGTTAATCGTGCGCGGGGCCCGCGAACATAATCTCAAGGATGTTTCGATCGAATTGCCTCGTGAGTCTTTAATTGTGTTTACGGGATTATCTGGTTCAGGAAAATCTAGTTTGGCATTTGACACAATTTTCGCTGAAGGCCAACGCCGCTATGTTGAGTCGTTATCTGCTTACGCTCGCCAATTTTTAGGACAGATGGATAAGCCTGATGTTGATTTCATCGAAGGTTTGTCACCTGCGGTGTCCATTGATCAAAAATCAACGAACCGTAATCCTCGTTCAACAGTAGGAACAATTACAGAAGTTTATGATTATTTGCGACTTCTTTTTGCACGGGCAGGACGTCCGCACTGTCCTACTTGCGGCAAAGCGGTCACCCGTCAAAGCCCTCAACAAATCGTTGACCAAATTCTCACAATGCCACCTACAACGAAATTCCAGATTTTGGCACCAGTTGTTCGTGCGCGCAAAGGTGAGTTTGTTGATTTGTTTGCAGAGCTAATCGCCTCGGGTTATGCCCGCGCTCGAATCGATGGGCAAATTATCGCTCTCAGTGATGCTCCAAAATTGAAAAAGCAAGAAAAACATACCATCGAAGTTGTAGTAGATCGTTTGAGCGCTAAAGCAGAATCAAAATCTCGTTTAACTGATTCAATAGAAACGGCGCTGCGACTGGCGTCGGGAATTGTGTTATTAGATTTCGTTGATGCAAAGGGAGCCGACAAAGAGCGCACATTTAGCGAACACTTAGCGTGTCACGACTGCAATCTATCTTTCGAAGAGTTAGAACCGCGCTCATTCTCTTTTAACTCTCCATTTGGAGCATGTCCAGAGTGTGTGGGTATTGGCACAAAACTAGAGGTGGATGAAGAACTCATTATCCCTGATGATTCAATTTCTATTTACGAAGGTGCCATCGCGCCTTGGTCGGGCGGTCAGTCCTCTGAATATTTCTTACGGTTACTTGAAGCGCTTTCTGAAGATGTGAAGTTTTCGCTCAATACGCCATGGAAACGTCTGCCTGAAAAAGCACGGGAAGCGATTATCAACGGATACGAGTATGAAGTTCATGTGAAATACAAGAATCGTTATGGTCGAGTTCGTAATCACACAAGTGGTTTTGAAGGCGTGGTTCCTTTCATTCATAGGCGCCATGGAGAAACCGATAGTGATTACAGTCGTGAAAAATATGAGGCGTATATGCGCCAAATCCCATGTTCGGTATGTAAAGGCGCTCGGCTAAAGCCAGAAGTACTAGCTGTAACAGTGGGGGATTTATCCATTGCCCAAATATGCGAACTCTCCATTGCAGAGTGTGCAGAATTCTTAAAGAAAGTTTCACTTAATGCTCGTGAGGCGCAAATCGCTGAGCGAGTGATGAAAGAAGTCCATGCTCGTCTAGGTTTCTTACTAGATGTTGGCTTGGATTACCTTTCCTTAGAGCGTCCGGCTGCAACACTCTCAGGTGGCGAAGCTCAGAGAATTCGTTTAGCTACTCAAATAGGTTCTGGATTAGTGGGTGTGCTTTATGTACTAGATGAACCAAGTATTGGCTTGCACCAAAGAGATAACCGTCGCTTAATTGACACACTTACTCGTTTACGAGATTTAGGCAATACGTTAATCGTTGTCGAACATGATGAAGAAACGATTCGCTCCGCAGATTGGATTGTTGATATCGGTCCGGGAGCCGGAGAACATGGTGGAAAAGTTGTTGTATCAGGTGATTATCAATCACTCATTGATTCTAAAGAATCTATTACAGGTGCGTACTTAAGCGGGCGTAAATCCATTGAAATACCCAGCAAACGTCGGGCACTGGATGCCAAACGTAAGTTGGTTATTAAGGGTGCCAAAGAGAATAATTTAAAGGATATTGATGTTGAGATTCCACTGGGAGTTTTTGTCTCCGTAACAGGTGTGAGTGGTTCCGGAAAATCCACCTTGGTTAACGATATTTTGTATAGCGTCTTAGCAAATAAACTCAACGGAGCCAGAATAGTTCCAGGACGTCATCGCACCGTCACTGGTGTAGATCTTCTCGATAAAGTTGTGCATGTTGATCAATCACCAATTGGTCGCACACCTCGTTCTAATCCTGCAACATATACAGGTGTATTTGATAAAGTTCGCGCACTTTTCGCAGAAACGACAGAAGCAAAGGTCCGTGGCTATCAACAAGGTCGTTTTTCTTTTAATGTCAAAGGTGGTCGCTGCGAGAATTGTTCTGGCGATGGAACCATCACAATTGAAATGAATTTCTTGCCTGATGTGTATGTTCCGTGCGAAATATGTCACGGTGCTCGCTATAACCGCGAAACTTTGGAAGTTCACTACAAGGGCAAAACTATTGCTGATGTGCTCAATATGCCGATTGAACAGGCACATACTTTCTTCGAATCTGTACCAACAATCTCTCGTTTCCTAAAAACCCTCTGCGATGTAGGTCTTGGCTATGTTCGCTTGGGCCAATCAGCACCAACATTGTCCGGTGGAGAAGCGCAACGGGTAAAACTAGCAACAGAACTGCAACGTAGATCAACCGGACGCACGATCTATGTTCTAGATGAACCTACTACCGGACTTCACTTCGAAGATGTTAATAAGTTGCTAGGTGTGCTCAATCGCTTAGTGGAATCAGGAAATACTGTTGTTGTCATTGAACACAATTTGGATGTTATTAAATCCTCCGATTGGGTTATTGATATGGGTCCTGAGGGTGGATTCCGAGGAGGAACAGTTGTTGCAGAAGGTACGCCTGAACAAGTTTCAAAGATCACCGCCAGTTACACAGGGCATTTTCTTTCTGAAGTTTTAAAGAACAACCGCAAAGCACCTGCGAAGAAGAAGTAGTTATGGCCGATCCAGCCAGTTATCGTCCTACCGACATCCCAGAAGAACCTGGTGTGTATCGCTTCTATAATAAGAGCGAAAAGATTATTTATGTAGGCAAAGCGAAGAATCTTAAGAATCGACTAAGTTCATATTTTCAATCAAATCTTGCCCACAAAACCAATCGAATGGTTCATGAAGCAGTTCGAGTGGATTGGACTGTTGTCAATACAGAGTTAGAAGCTTTAGCTTTGGAATTTTCTTGGATAAAGCAGTATCACCCCACTTATAACGTTCAATTCAAAGATGACAAGTCATATCCTTATTTAGCGATTTCCGTGGAGGATGAGTTTCCTAGAATATTTGTTACTAGAAAGGAAAAACGTCCAGGACTTAAGTATTTTGGACCCTATACAAATGCGTGGGCTTTACGTAATACATTCGACATCTTGCTAAAGGTTTTTCCAGTGCGATCCTGCAGCGCTGGCAATTTTGCGCGGGCACAGAAGAGCAAACGCCAATGTTTATTGGGCGATATAGGTAAGTGTGCGGCTCCGTGTGTTGGGTGGGTGACACCTGCAGAACACAAAGTGATAGTTCATAAACTCGATGCATTTATGGATGCAGGAATGCAGGATCTCTTGCCAGCGCTGCAATTAGAGATGGAGTTAGCATCAGAACGCGAAGAATTCGAACGAGCCGCTCGAATTAGAGATCAAATCGAATCTTTTGAAAAAGCTCAACGCTCTACACAAGGCAACCTATCTGATGAGTTAGATGGGGATTTCATTGCAATTCACGAGCAGGGACTTCACGCGGCTGGCTCGATTTTTATGTTGCGACGGGGTTCCATCAAAGGGTCACGATCATGGATTGTTAATCAGGAACATGCGCTAGAAGGCGATGATCAGTGGGCATCTCTTTTGTTTTCTATCTACGGCGCAGAAACAACTGAAATACCTGAATCAATCTATTTGAATTCACAGCCTGCAGACATTGAGTCATTGGAGCAGTGGCTAACTTCTCTTGCCCAGAGCAAAGTGACTTTAAAGGTTCCACAACGGGGCGACAAAGTTGACTTACTAGAAACCGTCAAGCGAAACGCCCACTATGCGCTGGTTCAATTTATGAGTAAGAGAGCAAGTGATGCCGCAGTTTCGGGTAAGGCACTCTTAGAGATTGAAGAAGAGTTGGGATTGGCAAAGACACCTCTGCGTATTGAGTGTTTTGATATTTCAAATATTTCCGGGACTTCAGTTGTGGCTTCCATGGTTGTATTTGAAGATGGAGTTGCTAAGAAAAGTGATTATCGCAGATTCATTATCGA
>JBEENC010000050.1:0-5898 GCA_041192285.1 Actinomycetota bacterium | reverse complement strand
CCAAAGATTGGTGAAAATCTCACCGCAGATAAAGTATGCGGAGAAGTTGAGTCCACCAAAAGTGTTTCAGAGATATTTTCACCCGTTACTGGAAGTGTTGTGGCGATTAATTCGGATTTAAATGCAACACCTGAGGCAATTAATAGCGATCCATATGGCACTGGGTGGCTTTTTGAAATTTCGGTAGACGCAGAGCCTGTAGACCTTCTTTCAGCCGCGGATTACGCAGCAATAACCGCTTGACCCACAGGGTTACATCCCCCTAGTGTCACCCTTAAGTTCAAGGTGAGCCCACAGAATCAGAGAGAAGGGTTATTCGTGGCAGCTGTAGAAAATGAAAGCGAATTAACCTCAACTCTCAACCTTGGATTACGCAGTATCAATACACCTGGTGACATTTCTCCGGCACAACAATATTTGCAGAGAATCGAACCATCCATTCGTGCAATCATCGATGAAGTCTGCGCACCGGGTTCTCCTAAGGCAATGCTCGTTATTCATCGTGGTCCAGCTCAAGGCTCTCGCTTTCTATTAGATGGTGAAAGCACATCCATAGGACGTTCCCCCGAGAGTGATGTTTTCTTCGATGATGTAACAGTTTCTCGTAAACATGCCCGAATCCAACGTTTAAATGATGAGTTCTTGATCATGGATTTGCAGAGCTTAAATGGTACATACGTAAATTCAGTCTCAGTTTCAGAACAAGTTCTGCGTATGGGTGATGAACTACAAATTGGTAAATTTCATGCATTATTTTTCGGTAATTCACATATTAAATCTTTAGGGGAGAAGAAATGAGCGTTCCTGCACGCGCCTATTTAAGTATTGGTGAAGTTCTAACAAAATTGCGTAGTGATTTTGCAGATATAACTATCTCTAAGATTAGATTCCTTGAAGCGGAAGGATTGATCGATCCGCAACGAACACCTTCGGGATATCGTAAGTTTACTGGTGCCGATTTAGAACGTCTGCGTTACGTATTGCTGGCACAGCGCGATCAGTATTTGCCACTTCGTGTCATCAAAGAGAATTTGGACGCATTAGACCGAGGTCTCCAACCAGCGGCTACTTCAGGCGCAGTTGCGACACCACGTCTTGCCACAGTTGATGGTGAAATGGCGCCAGCAGCATTTGGCGAATCAAGTGAAATGCGTTTATCTCGTGATGAATTGCTTAAATCTAGTGGTTTAACTGAAGGCGCTCTTGTGGAATTAGAATCTTTTGGACTCATAGCACCCCGTGGTCGTCACTACGACGGGGATGCACTCTCTGTTGCCAGAGCGGTAACCGAGATGGGCACCTTTGGAATCGAACCTCGCCATCTGCGATCTTTTAAGTCTGCGGCAGATCGTGAAATCGGATTAATTGAACAAGTTATCACTCCCTTGAGTCGTCAAAAAAATACGGAATCCAAGGCACGCGCCCAAGAGGTTCAAAAAGAAATTGCATCGCTGTCAATTCGCCTTCACGCATCTTTGGTGCGTGGCGGATTAAATCGCCTTCGATAGTTTCGACTCTTCATGAGTATGGTTGCTATGCAAGTTGTTGGTGTTCGAATTGAAATGCCTTCAAATCAGCCAATCGTTTTACTCAAAGAGATAGATGGTGTTCGATTTCTGCCTATTTGGGTTGGAGCCGTTGAAGCAACCGCTATTGCTTTTGCCCAACAAGGAGTTACTCCACCCAGACCGTTAACTCATGATTTAATGCAAGACATTGTTGAATCACTAGAAGCGACACTTACGGCGGTACAAGTCACTGCTATCGAAGATGGCGTATTCATGGCATCACTTCTTTTGCGAGACTCCGCCGGCAAAACAATTAGTGTTTCTTCGCGTCCATCAGATGCTATTGCTTTAGCACTTCGAACCCATAGCAATATCCTGGCTGATTCAGAGTTACTAGATAACGTCGGTATTGAAATACCAGATGACGTGGCCGAAGATGCAGCGGCAGCCTCAGGGGAGAGCTCTGAAATGGAGAGATTTAGAGAGTTTCTGGATCAAATCAACCCCGAAGATTTTGCTGGCTAGGCAGATGAAGGCATGAAACTTTCAACCTCAAGTATAGGTTTTGGGAGTGTCGCTGCGAGGATTCACGCTCAGGAGAACCTACCCTTATCGCACTCCCCAAGAGAATTGAGATTGCCCTCATGACGTCAACGCCACAATTTGAACTCATTGGCTATCGCGGCGCAACGGCTTGTTCGGCTGCGGGTATTAGTTATCGCCAATTAGATTACTGGGCGCGCACCGGGTTAGTTCAACCAAGTATTAGACCAGCTGGGGGATCCGGTTCAACACGTCTCTATGGTTTCCGAGACATTTTGGTACTTAAAATTGTTAAACGTTTATTAGACGCAGGCGTTTCACTTCAAAATATTCGAACAGCCGTAAATCACTTGCGCGAACGCGGAGTTACCGAACTCGAGCGCATTACTCTGATGAGCGATGGCGCATCCATTTATGAGTGCGCTAGTCCTGATGAAATTATTGATTTACTTGCAGGTGGTCAAGGTGTCTTCGGTATTGCCGTAGGCAAGGTATGGCATGAAGTTGAGGGTTCACTCTCAATGCTCTCTGGTGAAATTGATGGTCACGCCGTAGGTGGCGAAAGTAACGATGAATTGTCCCTACGTAGAAAGAGCAAAGGCGCCTAAACCGACTATTCTTGCACTCTAGTTATCTTAATAGCCGGGGGATTTAATAGATGTCACGCGAAGAGCGTTTTTCTTCTTCTAAAGAGTATGAAGCCTTTGAACGTAGACATATAGGCCCTACATCATCCCAAGAAAACGATCTTCTTGAAGCCCTTGGTTACAAAGATATGCGCTCTTTCATATCCGATGTTGTTCCTAGCAACATTGCAATGGCAAATAAATTGAAAGATGTTTTACCTAAAGCTTTAACAGAAGTTCAAGCGATTGAAACTCTGCGCGAAATAGCAGATAAAAACCAGCTCTTCACCTCTTTTATCGGTTGTGGTTATTACGGAACAATTACTCCACCAGTAGTAATGCGCAATGTTTTGGAGAATCCGGCGTGGTACACCGCATATACCCCGTATCAACCAGAAATTTCTCAAGGACGTCTTGAAGCGCTCTTTGCTTTTCAAACAGCAGTATGCGATTTAACAGGATTACCTATTGCTAATGCTTCAATGTTAGACGAAGGTACTGCTGCAGCAGAAGCTATGACACTTGCCCGTAGATCATTTAAAGGCAGTGAGGACGCTGTTTTCTTAATTGACAAAAGCGTTCATCCGCAAACTCGCGCGGTGATTGCAACTAGAGCCAAGCCACTTAATATTGTTATAGAAGAATTTGATGCATCTGTTGGAATTTCTACGGAGTCACCTTATTTTGCAGTACTTGTTCAATACCCAGATACAACAGGTGCAGTGCGCGATTATTCAAAGATTTGCGATACTGCACATCAAAGCGACGCATGTGTAATCGCTGCAACCGATCTTTTAGCTTTAACGCTACTTAGACCTCCAGGGGAGTGGGGCGCTGATGTTGCCGTTGGTTCGGCGCAACGTTTTGGTGTGCCGATGGGATTTGGCGGCCCACATGCTGGCTTCATGGCGGTTAGAAATGGTTTGGAACGTTCGCTGCCAGGTCGCTTAATTGGTCAAAGCGTAGATGTTCACGGAAATCCAGCATTTAGATTGGCGCTGCAAACTCGCGAGCAACACATTCGTCGAGATAAGGCCACAAGTAATATATGTACAGCTCAAGTGCTTTTAGCAGTCATGAGCGCATTTTATGCGATGTGGCATGGTCCTATAGGTTTGAAATTGATTGCACAACGTATACATGATCAAACAGAATCCTTTGCAAAAGCGTTGAAAGATGCAGGAGTTTTAGTTGTTAACCAAACTTATTTTGATACTTTAACAATCAAAGTAAATAGTGCAGCAGAAATTCATCAGAAAGCAAAAGAGTTTCGAATCAACCTACGCCATGTTGATGATTCACACGTTGCCATTTCCTTTGATGAGACAACGACTGGCAAGGCTCTACAGGATTTGGCCAATGTATTCGGAATTACTCCGAAGGATTCTTTGAATGCGCAATCATTTGATTCACTACTAAAAAGACAATCTGCATATCTCGCTCATCCAGTTTTCAATATAAATCACTCTGAAACAGCAATGCTCCGATACATCCGAACGCTATCTGATCGCGATTTAGCCTTAGATCGCACAATGATTCCACTGGGTTCATGCACGATGAAGCTTAATTCCACAACTGAAATGCAATCTGTTACGTGGCCTGAATTTTCCGCTTTGCATCCATATGCGCCGATAGCGCAAAGCATTGGATCGCGTCAATTAATCCAGGAGTTATCTGATTGGCTCATTGCTATAACAGGTTACGACGCAGTTTCATTGCAGCCAAATGCCGGTAGCCAAGGAGAATTCGCTGGTTTACTTGCAATTCGTAATTATCATGACAGCCGTGGTGAGCAAAATAGAACCATTTGTTTGATTCCATCTAGTGCGCATGGAACAAATGCGGCGAGTGCTGTAATGGCAGGCATGCACGTTGTTGTCATCGCTTGTGATGATCATGGAAATGTCAGTGTGCAAGATATTAAGGAAAAAATTTCCGAGCATGGTTCTAATCTTGCGGCTTTAATGGTCACTTATCCATCAACTCATGGTGTTTTCGAAAGAGATATCTCAGAGATTTGTGATTTAATTCATGAAGCGGGTGGACAGGTTTATGTCGATGGCGCGAATTTGAATGCATTAGTTGGTTTAGCGCAACCCGGAAAATTTGGCGCAGATGTTTCCCACTTGAATTTACACAAAACTTTCTGTATCCCTCATGGAGGTGGGGGACCAGGAGTTGGTCCAGTAATTGCGCGAGCCCACCTTGCTCCGTTCCTGCCTAATCATCCTATGGATCAATTAGCTGGGCCGGTAACAGGTCCAGGACCTGTAAGTTCGGCTCCATATGGTTCCGCGAGTATCTTGCCTATTTCCTGGGCATACATTCGAATGATGGGGGGAGAGGGGTTAACTCATGCGACACAAGTTGCAATTTTATCTGCTAATTACATTGCGCTGAAATTAAATCCTTACTACCCAGTGTTGTATACCGGTAATAACGGACGTGTCGCACATGAATGCATTTTAGATTTGCGAACAATCACTAAGGATTCTGGTGTAAGTGTTGATGATATTGCCAAGCGATTAATGGATTATGGCTTACATGCCCCAACCATGAGTTTTCCCGTAGCCGGAACATTCATGGTTGAACCAACTGAGAGTGAAGATATTGCTGAGATCGAAAGATTTATTTCTGCAATGATTTCAATTCACGGCGAGATAATGGATATACAAAATGGTGTGATCGCACATGTGGATTCGCCATTAGCGCATGCACCTCATACTGCAGGAGATGTTATTTCTAGCCAATGGGATAGAAAATACCCTCGTGAGATCGCAGCTTTTCCTGAAATGTTAGATGGGTTCATACCAGGAGAAATTATCGGTATGCGTGGCAAATATTGGCCTACATCTGGTCGTATCGATGGCGCATTCGGGGATAGAAATCTCGTATGTTCATGTCCGCCAATATCAGCATTTGCTGAATAAGTTCTGCGGAGATGGTAATTCTAAGAATTTCTTAATCTACTTAACATAATGTAACTTATCGGCGTTAGGTGTCAGAATGCGCTTGAACGCCCATAGGCTCACACGTACAAAGGCTTCTATGAGGATTGTGCCACTCATCTTAGATTTACCGGCTCGGCGCTCAACGAAATGAATCGGTACTTCACTAATTGTTGCTCCTTGTGAATATAAAGCTTTAATCATCTCTATCTGGAAGCAATAACCATTTGATCGGATTTTAGTTAAATCCAATGTTTGCAAGGAACTAGCGTC
>JBEENC010000049.1:0-6124 GCA_041192285.1 Actinomycetota bacterium | reverse complement strand
GCCAGTTTTACGCCTTCGTAAGGATTTAAGTAGGACCAATTTGCGTTGGCATCGGTTGCAACTGCAACACCGAGATGTGTGGATTCATCTACGCGCACCATTCCAGAGTCATCTGGTTGGGCTTGAATTGTGTTGCCTTGTACATATTTATCGTATTGCGAAGTAACCCAGGATTTATCCGCCAAGTTAGGTGTGCCCGCAAGTTTTAGTACTGCGGCTTTAATTTCTGCAGCGTTTGTTGGAAGTGGAACATTTATTTTTTCGCTATTTACTTGCTTGATATATGCAGGCTCTGCAAATGGACGTTGGTACACAGGACCTTCGTGCGCCACGGTACGCGGTGGAACATCCACAATTAATTCACCGTGCCACATAATTTCTAGACGATCGCCAGTTGTTACTGCGCCAATAACGGTGGCCGTGACATCCCATTTTTCACAAATTTTCAGGAAACGATCAATATTTTTTGGTTCGACAATTGCACACATGCGCTCTTGTGATTCCGACATCAAAATTTCTTCAGGAGATAAGGATGGGTCGCGCAGCGGTACCCGATCGAGTTCTACAGTCATTCCGCCTGTGCCACCTGATGCCAGTTCAGATGTGGCACATGAAAGCCCTGCGCCACCCAAATCTTGAATACCGACAACGAGATCTTCAGCAAATATTTCTAGTGAGCACTCAATTAAAACTTTTTCTACAAATGGATCTCCGACCTGAACACTTGGTCGCTTTGCAGGCCCGGCTGCGCCAAATGTTTCAGATGCAAGAACTGATACGCCACCGATTCCATCGCCACCTGTTTTCGCACCGTATAAAACAACAAGGTTTCCAGCACCAGCAGCTTTCGCTAATTTAATATCGCTATGTTTCATCACACCGATGCAGAGTGCATTTACTAATGGGTTACCCGCATATGTTTGATCAAATGTAACTTCGCCACCAATATTTGGAAGTCCTAGACAATTTCCGTAACCACCAACACCTGCAATAACACCTGGCAATACACGACGTGTATCTGCCGCTTCTGCTGGACCAAAACGAAGTGGATCCATGACGGCAATTGGCCTGGCACCCATAGTCAAAATGTCACGAACAATTCCGCCCACACCAGTTGCTGCGCCTTGATAAGGCTCAATAAATGATGGGTGATTATGTGATTCGATTTTAAAAGTTACGGCATAGCCTTGTCCAACATCAACAACACCTGCGTTTTCGCCGATGCCAACGAGTAACACATCTGTTTTAACTGCCTTATCGCCAAATTGTTTCAAATGAACCTTCGAAGATTTATAAGAACAATGCTCGGACCACATCACTGAATACATTGCTAACTCAGAAGATGTTGGTCTACGTCCAAGAATTTCGCGAATACGTGCGTACTCATCCTCTTTTAAACCGAGTTCTTGGAATGGTTGCTTTGTATCCGGAGATATTGTGGCTACTGCAACAGTATCTAAAGCCATTTATTTGCCAACCATTGAGTGCAGAAGCGATGTAAAGAAACTGAGCCCATCTGCTGTTGGTCCGGTCAACGCATCAATTGCGTGTTCAGGGTGTGGCATTAAACCAACCACGTTGCCACGTTCATTGGTAATTCCTGCAATTAAATTGCGTGATCCATTTGGATTTTCGCCAACGTAGCGAGCAATGATGCGACCTTCATTTTCTAAGGTAGCAAGTGTTTGATCATCGCACTGAAAAGAACCTTCACCATTTTTTAATGGAATAACAATCTCTTGACCTTGTGAATACGCAGAAGTCCATGCACTCGTTGTATTTTCAATAGAAATCTTTTGATCGCGACATAAGAAGTGAAGTTCGTGATTGCGGGTCAGGGCACCAGGCAAAAGGTGCGCTTCGCATAAAACTTGAAAACCGTTACAGATTCCAAGAAGTGGCATACCTTCATTTGCTCTTTTGATAATTGATTGCATGACTGGTGCAAAGCGAGAGATTGCTCCACAGCGTAAATAATCTCCGTATGAAAATCCACCGGGAAGAATTACCGCGTCCACCCCGTGAAGATCCGCATCGCCGTGCCAGAGTGAAATTGCTTGACCGCCTGCAAAGCGCACAGCGCGCGCGGCATCTCTGTCATCGAGTGTGCCCGGAAAAGTTACGACGCCAACTTTCACTTATTTTTCAACTCTCACGGTGAAGGTTTCAATAACAGGATTAGCAAGCAGTGTTTCTGCTGCTTTTTCTACTTGTGCTAATTGTTCGGCGGTTGGTTCTCCATCGATTTCGATTTCAAATCTTTTTCCTTGGCGAACACTCTTTGCAAAGGTAAATCCAAGACGTGGCAACGCGGCACCAACAGCAGTTCCTTGTGGATCAAGAATTTCTGGCTTTAACATCACATCGACCACGATCTTTGCCATTGGTGCGCCTTTCAGTTAGGAGATGAATTTATCCGTTAAACCGGCTGCCGGTAATACGGAAATATGCTTCTTCATAGCGTGCTGCGGTTTTCTCCACGATTTCATTTGGCAACTCAGGTGGCGGTGACTTTTTATCCCAGCCACTTGAAATCAAATAATCACGGACAAATTGCTTATCAAATGATGGTTGCACGCCTCCTGGCTTCCATGTGGATGCTTCCCAGAAGCGAGATGAATCAGGTGTGAGCGCTTCATCACCGAGAGTGATTTCCCCATCTTCATCTGTACCAAATTCAAATTTAGTATCAGCCAGAATAATTCCGCGAGAGTGTGCAAAGTCTGATGCAGTTTCGTATAACTTTAAAGTAAGTCCGCGAAGATCTGCTGCGGTTTCTGCGCCGACAATTTTTTCGCATTGTGCAAAATCAATATTTTCATCGTGATCGCCAATTTCAGCTTTTGTCGCTGGCGTAAAAATTGATTCTGGTAATTGCGAACCATCGAGCAAACCCACTGGCAGATTATTTCCGCAGACAGATGAGTTGTTTTGGTATTCACCCCAACCACTACCCGTGAGATAACCACGTGCAACGCATTCGATGTCAAACATTTCAAGGGGTGCCACAATCACTGCGCGATCAATAACCGATCCAGGAACATCATCACTAATAACATGATTAGGAACAATGTCTGCAAGTAGTTCAAACCAGAAGAGTGATAACTGCGTAAGGACTGCGCCTTTATTTGGAATCGGTGTTGGCAAAACCCAATCAAATGCTGAAATACGATCGGATGCGACTAAAAGTATTTCCTTATCCTCGTTTGCATAAAGGTCGCGAACTTTTCCGGTGCGCAGATGTTTCCACCCATTAATTAAAGGCGCTGGCGGTGGGCCAGCTAGGCCAAAGCCGCTCACCTGATAGAGCCGGGTTTGTACTGCGCAGCGGCAGAGTGCGCGGAAGTAATCGCGTCAATGCGATTAACAACTCGAGCAATTTGTTGGCGAGCATCGCCAGTAAATTCGATGGGGTCTTTAACCAACGCAGCAAGGGCCGCAGCATCTAATGGAATACGAGAATCGGCGCCGATTGCTGCAATTAAGTTATTCGCTTTGCCTTCGCGCATTTCAAGTGCAGCCTTTGTTGCATGTTCCTTAATAACTTCATGTGCAACTTCGCGACCAACGCCTGCCTTTACTGCAGCCATCAAAATCTTTGTTGTGGCCAAGAATGGCAAATACTTTTCAAGTTCAGCTGCAATAACTGCAGGAAATGCACCAAATTCATCCAACACAGTCAACATTGTTTCGAGCAGACCATCCATTGCATAGAAAGCATCTGGCATTGCAACGCGACGAACAACACTGCAAGAAACATCGCCTTCATTCCATTGATCGCCAGCTAATTCAGAAACCATTGACGCATAACCACGAAGAACAACTGAAAGTCCATTTACGCGTTCACATGAACGCGTATTCATCTTGTGTGGCATTGCAGATGATCCAACTTGTCCAGCCTTAAATCCTTCTGTTACTAATTCGGCTCCGGCCATTAAACGAATTGATGTTGCCAGAGAAGATGGGGATGCAGCAATCTGCACAAGCGTTGTGACAACATCGTAATCAAAAGAGCGTGGATAAATCTGACCAGTGGAATCTAAAATATTAGTAAATCCAAGTTCGGCAGCAATTATTTTTTCTAGTTTTTGATGAGCATCACTTGAGCCGAGCAAATCGATTGAATCCTGTGATGTTCCAACTGGTCCCTTAATTCCGCGCATTGGATATCGATCAAGAAGGAATGACAATCTTTCGTATGCAAAGAGAAGTTCTTCGGCACTTGATGCAAATCTTTTTCCAAGAGTTGTTACTTGTGCGGGCACATTATGTGAGCGACCAGCAATTGGTTGATCGGCGTACTGCGCAGCTTTTTGACCCAAGCGAGCAAGGAGAGCAATTACTTTGTCATTAACAATCTGCAAACCGCTTCGAATCTGTAACGCTTCGATGTTTTCAGTCAGATCACGGCTCGTCATTCCTGCGTGGATTACTTCGTGCCCAGCAAGTGCGTTGAATTCTTCGATGCGTGCTTTTACGTCGTGGCGGCTCTTTTTCTCACGAACATCTATGGATGCAAGATCAACTTTGTTGATTACCTTTTCATAATCTTTGATGACAGATTCTGGGATTGCATGACCAAGTTGAGATTGTGCGCGAGCAACGGCAATCCAGAGTTTGCGCTCTGCGATGATTTTTGATTCTGGCGCGAAGATTTCTCGCATCGCGGCGGATGCATATCTATCTGCTAATACGCTCACTGGTGCATTCTCTCTCATTTAGTTGCCCTTCTCAGCCACCGACGCATTGAGCGCAATATCAGTGCGATAAAAAGAGCCAGGCAATGTGATTTGCGATATCGAACGGTATGCGCGATCTCGCGCTTCTGTCAGATCTTCACCAATTCCAGTAATGCTTAAAACTCGACCGCCATTTGAAAGTAACCCTGCAGTTGATCGAGTTGTGCCAGCATGGAATACAAGAGTGTGATCAACGTAGGGAATATTTAAAATAACTGATCCAGTTTGTGGAGTCTCTGGATAACCTTCGGCAGCTAATACAACTGTGACCGCTGATTCATCTGACCATTGCAGTGCAACATCATCGAGTGAATTGGTTGCCGCTTTATACAAAAGCGTGGCAAGTGGTGTTTTAAGCCGTGGAATTAATACTTGTGTTTCAGGATCGCCGAAGCGTGCATTGAATTCGATGACTCGTATGCCGTGATTAGTTAATGCAAGTCCGGCGTATAACAAACCAATAAATGGTGTGCCGCGTGCAGCCATTTCGGCAATTACAGGTGCAAGTACTTGTGTGTACGTATCTTCAACGATGTCATCAGGTGCCCACGGCAGTGGTGAATATGCACCCATGCCACCAGTGTTTGGACCTAAATCACCATTGTGTGCTCGTTTGAAATCTTGTGCTGGTTGCATCGGAATAATATTTCGGCCATCTGAAATACCGAACAGGGATATTTCTGGACCATCTAAAAACTCTTCAATAACGACACGTCCACAATTAAGTGCGTGCGCTAGGGCGAGTGCTCGATCTTCTGTAACAACAACACCTTTGCCTGCGGCTAACCCATCATCTTTAACGACATATGGCGCACCAAATTGATCTAGTGCGTTTTCAATCTCTGCTTGGGTTGTACAAGTAAAACTATGCGCAGTTGGAACACCAGCGTCTCGCATAACACCTTTTGCAAAATCTTTAGAACCTTCTAGTTGCGCAGCAGCTTTTGATGGGCCAAAGACAGCGAATCCTGCTGATCGCAGAGAATCAGATGCACCATTTACTAGCGGGACTTCTGGGCCGATTACTACGAGATCAACTACCAACTCTTTTGCAAGAGCCACAATCGCTGAGTTATCAGAAACCGAGAGTGGATGAATTTTTGCTACTTCTGCAATTCCTGGATTGCCAGGTGCGCAATGAAGTTCAGTTGTATTTGGATCTGCCTTTAACCCTAGTGCGAGTGCGTGTTCGCGACCGCCACTTCCGACTAGGAGGATTTTCATTCTTAGATGAAATCCTTTACGACAATTGTTTCGTCGCGGCCGGGCCCCACACCAATGGCGCTCATTGGTGCACCAGAAATCTTTTCAAGGAATGCAACATAATCTTGCGCAGCTTTTGGTAAGTCACTCAACTTTCGCGCTTTAGAAATATCTTCTTTCCA
>JBEENC010000048.1:0-6244 GCA_041192285.1 Actinomycetota bacterium | reverse complement strand
GTTACAAAGGATTCGTTCATGTCAGCTACGCGTTTAATAAAAAGTGATGCCGCTTCTGCTCGCGCATCAAGGGGGCGGCGCAGGACTACGAGTTGGCCCACATGGATCTGCATGCGCGGGGAGTACCAGACCAACAACCAGTCCCCATCGTTAAATGTTGGGGCCATTGAGTGCCCAGAAACTCTAACTGTGCCAAATCTGCTCACAAACAGTAGTCTTGCACATAGTTGTTCGCGTGTTAACGCATTGAAACAGCGCTCTTGAAGGAGAGAATTAAATGAAATTATTCCAACCAAAGACAGTTGTACTTGCACATTGCGATCTTCCTTGCGGGGTATACGATCCAGCACAAGCAAAGATCGAAGCACTTTCAGTGAAGGCGTGCATGGAAAAATATGCAGCGAGTAGTGATGTAGATTTCAAATCTCGCTCAGTAGCAATTAAAGAAGAGCGTTCACACCATGTAAAAGAACACCTATGGGTTTTGTGGACTGATTACTTTAAACCAAATCACTTTGAGGCTTATCCTCAATTGCACACACTATTTAACGATGCAACAAAACTTGCTGGTGCAGCTGGCACAAAGGGTACAAATGATGTTGCAGTTGCAGATAAGTTGATCGCAAAGATTGATGAAATTGCAGAAATCTTTTGGGCAACTAAGAAGTAGTACTCGACGTTATTGACTGAGCAGCGGTTCGGGCGAGGAAAGATACTCGCTCAACCGCTGTTCTTTTTATTACAGCAGATGCAACAAGTCTTTCACCTTCATATGCTTCACATATAAAAGTTATCTCACGACCATTTACTTCGGTGCAATTTGCAGAGGTACGAAGTTCCCCACCAATTGCTATCCCACCATGAAATTCGAGTGCAATTGAAGTTTCAACAGTTGTTTCCCCATTTTCTAAATGCTCAGCTATTGATGCAATCGCAGCGCTTTGCATGGCATTAATAATGAGCGAATTGGCTAGTACTGGTAAATCTCCAACGCCGATTGCAACTGCTGTGTCTCCTGGACGAACAATCATTGATGAAAATGCCACTGCGCCTACGAGTTGATCTGCAGGAACCATCATAAGAATCAAGCCTCTTCGTTAGGGAAGCGGTATTCCTCGGTGTGCTCAAAATGAATTTCACGTGATTCGATCGAACCATCTTCATTTATTTCAATTGAGATTTCAGTCATTCTAAATTCACGAACAAAATCTGGAGCGCTATTCATTGAGACATTTAAGAGTTGCTGGTGAATTAGTTCATGTAGTTCTTGTGGCGCACTTTCATTACAGGACCTGCGTAGAACTGATTGCATCAAAAATCGAACATTGCGCTCGTGTTCGAGTTCGGCGGTACATGCCGGACATTGCTGCAAATGCACTTCAATGGTTGCAATTTCTGCATTATCTGAAATCTCGCCATCGACAAATAGCAAGACAGAGTGAAGGACATCTACGCAATTAGTTTCATTGATGAAGCTATTACTCATGATGCACCTGCCTTGTCTGCTTTTTTGCCAGTTTTCTTTTCGGCCTTTTCGGTGGAATAACCAAGTTCTTTTGCGTACTCAGTTAATTTCTCGCGAAGTTGCTTACGACCACGGTGAAGACGAGACATCACAGTTCCGGTTGGAACTCCAGTAATTTCCGAAATTTCTTTATATGAAAACCCTTCAACATCTGCTAAATAAACGGAGATGCGAAACTCTTCTGGGATTTCCTGTAGAGCACGTTTGATATCGCTATCAGGCAAATTCTCTAGCGCTTCTACTTCTGCAGATTTTCCCAAATCACTTGTATGTGACGCTGCATCTGCTAATTGCCAATCTTCTACTTCGCCAGCGCTTAGTTGTGGACGACGTTGATCTTTTCTATATGTATTTATAAAAGTAGTTGTAAGGATTCGATAGAGCCAGGCTTTTAGATTTGTACCAGGTTCGAATTGATGGAAAGAAGTAAATGCTTTGAGATAGGTATCTTGAACTAAATCGCGCGCATCATCTGGATTTCGCGTGTAACGAAGTGCGGCTGCGTATAACTGATTTGTGAACGCAAGAGCATCGCGCTCGAACCGATTGGTGCGATCGGCTGCGCTCTCTTTTACTAAATCAGTAGATGACATCACCGTAAGGCTATCGCTTTGGAGCCACTGCTTGCATGACGAAGCGCGCTAGAAAAGGGTTTCGGGTTCGCCGAGTTCAATAGGCTCAGTTAAACGTGGCGTGTTATTTCGAACCAGATTTACTTGCGAAGAAACAGGGCGTATAACCAAACCTTCATCTGGGTGCGGGTTATCCATTAGTGAGCGAAGTAAATCAACATCGTGTTGTGCAGAGTCTAGCCATGCTTGCCAACGTTCGCGCGGCATCATTACGGGCATACGACTGTGAATTGTTGCTAATTGCCCAACAGCTTCGCGAGTAATAATTGCCGCACTCTGAATGATTTCACCTTCCATACTTTTCCATATCGACCAGATTCCAGCAATTGGAAGAGTTCGAGTCTTTGTTGATGAAATATAAAAAGGTTGCTTAGGTGAATATTTTCCAAGTGCAGTTGCCCATTCGTAATATCCATCAGCTGGAATTAAACATCTCTGAGTTCTAAATGCATCTCTAAATGTTGGTTTTTCATGTATTGATTCTGAACGAGCATTAATAGCATGCGACTGTGAAGCACGCGCTTCATCTTCACTCTGATGCCAATGCGCCATGATTCCCCAGGATGCAATGGATAACTCTTTTTGCTGGGCCAATGTTTGTGATGCACGAACAATATAAATCGGATTAGTCGGCGCGATATTCCAACTCGATGGTAATTCTTCGGCAGGGGTAGTAACACCGATACCGAACTCTTCAGCGAGTTCGGAGGTGTTCAGCGATTGCGCATAACGGCCGCACATAGAGATACAGGTTATCGGTAGACTCATGCATATGTCTGATTCACAAAAGGATAATTCGCCAAGCATGAGCGGGGCGATGTGGCCTGCTCCTTTTCGTGGATCACAACCTGTACATGCTCGTGTTGTAATTCCTGGATCTAAATCAGTTACAAATCGCGCACTCATACTTGCAGCCCAAGCTAATTCACCATCTATTTTGCGCAGACCACTTGTTTCTCGCGATAGCGAATTAATGGTTGCTGGACTTCGCCAACTTGGTATTAAAGTCGAAGAAATAGAAGTTCAAAGCAATGTTGCTGGCAAAACAACTGAGTCAATAAGTGCAACAACGGCGGCAACAACGGTAACAAAAGAGCTAGCGTGGAAAATTACGCCGGCCCCACTAAAAGGACCAGCAACAATTGATGTTGGAAATGCAGGAACTGTGATGCGTTTTTTGCCACCACTAGCAGCACTTGCCCAAGGAAATATTTCATTTGATGGCGATCCACGTTCGCATGAGCGTCCACTAGGTCCAGTTATTAAAGCGCTCGAAGAACTTGGTATTTCAATTGACCATGGCAATCGTTACAGCTTGCCGCTTTCACTTGTTGGAACAGGAAAGATTCCTGGCGGCGAAATTGATATTGATGCAAGTGCGTCCAGCCAATTTCTATCAGCACTCTTATTGATTGGTCCAAGTACCGTTAACGGAATTACAGCGCGACATATTGGCGGCAAGCTTCCATCTATGCCACATATTGAAATGACCGTTGAGATGCTCCGTGATTTTGGCGCAATCGTTCATGTGGATGCAGCTAAGAAAACATGGCGAGTAGAACCAGGTGCATTACAAGGAAAAGATTTGATGATCGAACCTGACTTATCAAATGCAGCAGCATTTTTATCAATTGCAATGGTGTGTGGCGGATCCATAACTATCGCTGATTGGCCAGAAAAAACAACTCAACCAGGAGACCAATTACGAACATTACTTCGCGATATGGGCGCAAGTATTTCTCTTAATAGCGACGGGCTCACACTTACTGCTAATTCAGAAAAATCATCGCTACGTGATGCACCGAAAATTATTGGCATAGATGTTGATTTACATGATGTTGGCGAATTAACTCCGTCCATTGCGGCCTTGGCTGCACTTGCTGATTCACCTTCACATTTACGCGGAATTGCTCACCTTCGTTTGCATGAAACAGATCGCTTGGCTGCACTTACTCGCGAAATAAATGCAATTGGCGGAAAAGTCACCGAAGAACCAAGTGCGCTTCACTTTGAACCATCGCAATTACACTCAGGTGTATTTCATACCTACGAAGATCATCGCCTGGCAACTGCTGGCGCCGTGATTGGTTTAGTAACTACAGGAATAGAAGTTGAAAATATTGCTACTACGCGCAAGACGCTGACGGATTTTCCTGGACTCTGGAAGAGTTTGGTAGAGTAGTGCGCAAAGCGCTCAATGTCATCGTGAACTACTGAAAATGGTAAAGGCAAGTAATTTCGTGCGAGAATTGCATAAATGAGTAAACGCGTTTATGACGAGAGCGATGCACGTATTCGCCCTGCACGAAGTACTCGTCCGCGCACAAAAGATCGTCCATCACATGATGATGCAATAACTGCTCTTGTAACAACGGTTGATCGTGGTCGAACCACATGCATTACTGATGATCGCTTAATTGTTACATCAATGAAGTCTCGCGAATTAGGACCCAAGTCAGTTGTTGTTGGAGACATAGTAAGTTTGGTTGGAGATGTCAGCGGAAGTGAAGGAACACTGGCACGAATTGTTTCTGTTAATCCACGGAGAAATTCGCTCAGTAGAACTGTCGATGATGCAGCAAAAATAGAGCGCACCATTGTTGCTAACATTGATTACCTTGTCATTGTTGCCTCAACGACTAATCCAGAACCACGTCGGGGATTAATTGATCGCTTCTTAGTCTGTGCATTTCACGAAGGAATTGCACCAGTACTTTTGATAACAAAAACTGATTTAGCGCAACTGCCAGAATTTATTGAAGAGTACAAAGCTTTGAGTGTACAAATAGTTACAACTTCTAGTAAAACTTCTGATCGCGAAGCCGATGTTGCAAAGATCCACCAACTTCTCGCAGGAAAAACATCTGTGTTAGTAGGTCACTCAGGTGTTGGAAAATCCACTTTAATTAATGACTTGGTTCCCCACGCAGGTCGCATTACTGGAGATGTTAATGATGTCACCGGTCGTGGGCGTCACACATCATCTAGTGCAATAGCTCTGCCACTCTCTCCAGATTTAGATCCAGCTGGTGGATGGGCAATTGATACCCCAGGAATTCGAGCATTTGGTTTGGCACATTTGGATCCAAATAAAATCATTGCATCCTTTAGTGATTTATCTCAAGTCGCAGCAACGTGTATGCCACATTGTTCACATAGTGAAGAGAATTGCCGACTTAACGAATGGGCTGCTCCAGGCGGTACGCCCGATATTGTTAAAACTCGTCGTTTGCAAAGTTTGCGTTCGCTACTTGAGATTAAAGATTTTGATTCTTCCGTGATTGAGTAATCACGTAGCGTGCACATCGAGTTTAATCGGATTTTCCAGCCCAATAAATGTGAGCCAGCAGATAGTGCGTAAATGACCTTACTTTACGCTGCGTTGTAGACTGAACGGGTGATGGCATCTGATTATTCGCGCGAAGCTGATTTGGCTTTGGCGCTAACAATGGCCGATGCCGCTGATGTTATTTCAATGACTAGATATCAATCGCAGGATTTAGTCATCACAACAAAGCCGGATAACACTCCTGTTACCGATGCTGACAAAGCAACTGAAAAAGCGTTGCGTGAGATTCTTGCTAAAGAACGCCCTGATGACGGATTAGTTGGCGAAGAGTTTGGAACTAGCGGCACCGATGCAAAGCGTTACTGGGTAATAGATCCAATTGATGGCACAAAGAACTTCATGCGTGGTGTTCCTAGTTGGTCAACTCTTATTGCACTGATCGAACGCAACGATGATGGTACCGAAAAAATAATTGTTGGAGTTGTTAGCGCACCCGCACTCTTTCGTCGCTGGCATGGCGCAGCAGGACTAGGCGCGTACGTATCTCTTAACAAATCTGCACCAAAGAAGATTCACGTTTCAGGAATCTCATCAATTACAGATGCATCCGTTACTTATTCAGATTTAAACAATTGGGGCGAATATTTACCGAAGTTTCAAACACTTCTTGCATCAGCACATAGAACTCGTGGTTTTGGCGATTTCTGGTCGCACATGTTGGTAGCAGAAGGTGCTGCAGAAATTGCACTTGAAATTGGAGTAGCACTCTGGGATATGGCCGCCATTTCAATCATCGTT
>JBEENC010000047.1:0-6261 GCA_041192285.1 Actinomycetota bacterium | reverse complement strand
TCATTTGATGTTCCGCCACCACCAATTGAAGATGATTCTGAATTTAGCCAAGCAAAAGATCCACGCTATGCAGACCTCGGAAGCAACCTGCCAAAGACAGAGTGCTTAAAAGATGTTGTCACACGTATGTTGCCGTATTGGCATGAAAATATTGCGCCAGATTTGTTAAGTGGGAAAACAGTCTTGGTTACAGCTCACGGTAATTCACTGCGCGCACTGGTTAAGCATTTAGATGGAATCAGCGATGCCGATATTGCAGGGTTAAATATTCCAACCGGTATTCCGTTGTATTACGAATTAAGTAAAGAATTAAAGCCCATTAAATCTGGCGGTGAGTATTTAGATCCAGCTGCTGCTGCTGAGGCAATTGCCGCGGTTGCAAATCAGGGTAAGAAATAGTTTTAGTCGGTGGCGTATTCGCCGTTGACCAAGAAGTACACACGCTTAGCAATTGAAACTGCGTGGTCTGCGCAACGCTCGTAATAACGTCCAAGCAGAGTGATATCAATTGTCATTTCAATGCTGTGAGGCCACTGTCCGTTTTGCATAGTTGTGAGCAAGTAGCGGTGAAGTTTGTCCATTTCATCGTCATCTTGGTCTAATTCAATTGCACCCACTGAGTCGTGCTGATCGATAACTTTTCCAACTTTTTCGATAATACGTGTTGCAACAACACCCATATCTTTAAATGCTGGGCGTAATTCTTCTGGTACTGCGCAATTTGGATAGCGCATGCGAGCAAGCTTTGCGATGTGGTGTGCAAGATCGCCCATGCGCTCTAGGTCAGCGCTCATACGAAGTGATGTAACGAGTGTGCGAAGGTCGCGAGCAACAGGTTGTTGGCGAGCCATAACGAGGAGTGTCTTGTCATCTAGTTCGTGCTGCATCTCATCGATGCGATCATCATCTGAAATAACTTCTTCAGCCAATTTGAGGTCTGATGTGAGAAGCGCAGTTGTTGCACGCTCCATGGCACGGCTTACTAGTTGAGCCATTTCGACGAGAGTGGCTTCAATAGTGGCCAGATCGTCATGGAAAGCATCGCGCATGGGCTAACGGTATACCGAGTGTCGCATTTTCTTAAAACCCAAAGTTAACGCCTGCTGAACAACGCGCAAAGAATGACCATTTTAGGCGGGCCCCCTAGTCGGCGAGATGAAGGCATTTCAAATCATCTCTACGATAGGGGCGTGCCAATGCTTTGGAAAAAAGATGAGTCATCTGATGCGTTGCGTTCACTTTCTATTCCTGATTATTTAGTTAATGTTTTAGATGTAATTGATGCAGAATATTTACTACTTGCACCAGGTGAGATAATTGTTAAAAGTTCACGCGAAATAGATTCCTTTGGTTTAGTCCGTGATAACAAGTTGAACTCTGAGCAAATTCTTAACCTTGTACGCGCGGCGCGACGTTCTAACAAGTACCAAGAAGCGACACTTGAACTCCCACGAGGTCCAGTTGGAGCAGGAACGCATGACGTATTGGTTCGAGTCTCACTTATCGGAAACGTAGGACTCGCTTTGGTATTAATTTTTGATGATAGCGAATATCGCCGACTCGATGCGGTACGTCGTGATTTCGTTGCCAATATTTCGCACGAACTAAAAACTCCTATTGGTGCGCTATCGCTGCTAAGCGAAGCTGTTATGGGAGCAAGTGATGATCCCGAAGCTGTAACTAAATTTGCTTCTCGAATGCAGATGGAAGCCAAGCGCCTTTCTGATTTAGTGCAAGAAATTATTAATCTTTCCCGGTTGCAAAGCGATGATCCACTAGTTGGAGCAAAGGGAGTCGACACAACAGATTTGGTGAGCCAGGCAATTGATGACTCTCGCTTAGCCGCTGAAGCTCGAAAAATATCTGTGCAATTTACTCCATCATTGCATGTACAAGTTCTGGGAGATCGCTCACAACTTGAGATGGCTGTAAGCAACTTAATTGAAAATGCAATCAATTACAGTCCTGATGGAACACAAGTCAGCATTACCGAAAAGTGTGAAGATAACCTGATTGAAATCGCAGTTACAGATCAAGGCATTGGAATCCCAGAAAAAGACTTAGAACGAATCTTCGAACGTTTCTATCGTGTTGATCCAGCGCGTTCGCGCCAAACGGGTGGCACTGGTCTCGGTTTATCTATTGTTAAACACGTAGTTTCAAATCACGGTGGAGATATTTCAGTATGGAGCTCAGAAGGTGCCGGCAGTACCTTCACAATTCGCCTGCCACAGTTCGTGCCAACAGATACACCCGAAACGGAGAAATCAGTATGACGCGAATTCTTGTTGTTGAAGACGAAGAGTCTTTTTCTGAAGCACTGAGTTATTTATTGGGCAAAGAAGGTTTTGATGTTGCAGTTGCAGGATCAGGACCCGAAGCCATTGTGGAATTTGATAAAAATGGCGCAGATCTTGTGCTTCTCGATCTGATGTTGCCAGGTTTATCCGGAACAGAAGTCTGCAGACAATTGCGCACTCGCAGCAATGTGCCAGTAATCATGCTTACAGCCAAAGATTCTGAAGTAGATAAAGTTGTTGGCCTTGAACTCGGTGCAGATGATTATGTGACAAAGCCATATTCATCTCGCGAACTTGTTGCTCGTATTCGCGCAGTCCTGCGCCGCCAAGGCGATATTTCACTCAACGAAGGCACTACAGGCGTTCTTGCTGCTGGACCTGTGCGCATGGATGTTGAACGCCACTTAGTGAGCATTAATAACGAGAGTGTTTCATTTCCACTTAAAGAGTTTGAATTACTCGAATTTCTTATGCGAAATGCTGGTCGTGTGCTCACTCGTATGCAATTAATTGATCGAGTATGGGGCAGTGATTATGTGGGAGATACAAAGACTTTAGATGTGCACATCAAACGATTGCGCTCGAAGATTGAAGCAGATCCTGCAAATCCAGTAATTATTCAGACCGTGCGCGGTCTTGGTTACAAGATGGAAGCTTAAGCAGTCGGCTCTGTTGGTGGCACTAAGCCGCTTGTGATGTCTGCATAAATTCCTTCAGCACCACGTACTAAAACTTTAAAACTAATTTCACCTGCAACACCAAAAAATAGTGAAAGATCAACATTTGTACCGGGCTTTAGATTTACTCCCTGAAAAACAGCTTTTGTGCTGGCAGTTTCGCCTTCAAAAATAATTGTTCCATTTTGCGCAATTGTGCTGGCACCTGTGAGTTGCGCCTGCCCTCCATTGATTGCAAGACCTAATAAGGCATCATCATTTAAACCGCGATTAACTGCAGTGCCAACAACAACGGCAGAACCATCTGGTTGGGCGACTAATACAAAGTTACGAAGAACCATCTTGTTGTTATCGTTCTTAATTTCAGCTTCTTGCCCATCAGTTACTTTTTTAGTTAATCGCGTTGTTGCATTAGAACCAGCACCACAACCTGTTAGTGAGATTGCAAGAGCAGCGATTACTAGTGGTGTAACAAATGTGCGAAGACGCATTTCTTATCTCCAGGTACTTTGAATTATTATGTTTATTAATTTGTCAAGATGTAGTGGCTTTATTCTCTCACGGCAAAAGGGCGTTTTTACCCGCTTAAATCCGAGGTGACTAACCCCTTAAATGGCTGGTATTATTAGCCTCTAACGAAGGGCAACACATGTCATTTAAGGTCGGCGAAACCGTTGTTTATCCTCATCACGGAGCAGCACTTATCGAAGCCATCGAAACTCGAGTTATCAAAGGCGAAGAGAAGACCTACCTCGTTCTAAAGATTGCACAAGGCGATCTCACAGTGCGCGTACCAGCAGAAAACGTTGACCTAGTTGGCGTACGCGATGTTGTAGATAGCGCAGGCCTTGATCGTGTATTTAATGTTTTGCGTCAGCCATATACAGAAGAACCAACAAACTGGTCACGTCGTTACAAGGCAAACCTTGAAAAATTAGCATCTGGTGATGTTATTAAGGTTGCAGAAGTTGTTCGCGATCTTTATCGCCGCGATCTAGATCGTGGACTATCAGCTGGTGAAAAGCGCATGCTTGCAAAAGCAAAGCAGATTTTGATTTCAGAGCTCGCACTTGCAGAGCGTACTGATGAAGAAAAAGCAGCAGTTATCCTCGATGAGGTTTTAGCTTCTTAATTTGATTTAAATTTTCTACGTATTTGGGGAAACAAATGAGCCAGTGTGCGGCCATCATTGCAGCCGCTGGCAGTGGCGAAAGATTTGGTGCCACACTTCCTAAAGCACTTATCTCTTTGGGCAATCGCACTCTTATCGAGCACGCTGTTGCTGCCCTTGCACCCATTGCATCTGAAATAGTTATATGCGCACCAGCAGGATATGAAAAGCAGATACAAGAATTAGTTGGCAGTGGCATCACAGTTGTCACAGGTGGAATAACTCGATCCGATAGTGTGCGAGCAGGAATCGTAGCCCTTACTGGCAATAACAAATATGTTTTAGTTCACGATGCTGCTCGTGCACTCGCAACAACTAAATTAGCTAAACAAGTATTAGCCGCGCTAGTAAAAGGTGAAGTAGCAGTTATCCCAGGTCTTGAATTAATTGACACAGTCAAAAGCGTTGATACAAGCGGACACGTTACTTCTACGCCGGATCGCGCAGTATTGCGCCGCGTGCAAACACCACAAGGTTTTGATCTAGAGATCTTAAAGAAAGCTCATGCAAGTGGGGCAGATGCAACAGATGATGGCGCACTCGTTGAAGCAATCGGCAAAAAAGTATTAATAATCAATGGCGAAGAACGTGCTATAAAAATTACAACACCTGCAGATCTTGCAACTGCGCTTTCAATGCTCGGAACATCCTCAGAATTTAGAAGTGGTGTGGGAGTTGATGCACATGCATTTGCAGAAGGTCGCGAACTATGGCTGGCAGGTTTGCACTGGCCAAATGAAACTGGCGTTGCTGGTCACTCCGATGGTGACGTTGCGGCGCATGCAATCTGTGATGCTTTATTTGCAGCGGCACAACTAGGTGATCTCGGAACGAATTTTGGAACAGATAAACCTGAGTATGCGGGCGCATCTGGTGTGACGTTATTAAAAGAGACGATGCAAAAAGTTCGCGGTGCGGGTTATTCGATTTCAAATATCACTGTGCAAATCATTGGCAATCGCCCAAAACTTGCGGGGCGCCGCGGCGAGGCAATAGCAACGTTGTCAGCAGCACTTGGCGGTGCGAATATTTCTGTACTTGCAACAACTACAGATGGCATGGGATTAACTGGCGAAGGCCGCGGTATCGCAGCAATCGCGTCAGCTCTGCTCATTAAGCAAGGGTAGAATTGCCTAATGAGTTCGCTACATTTATATGACACGCTAACGCGAACCACAGCACCCTTTAAGCCAATTAAAAAAGGTGAAGCATCGATTTATCTCTGCGGCGCCACTGTTCAAGCGCCGCCACATATTGGTCACGTTCGAAGTGGAGTTAACTTCGATATTTTGCGCCGCTGGCTAAGCAAGAGTGGCTATGACGTTACATTTATTCGAAACGTCACAGATATAGATGACAAGATTTTGCACAAGGCTGTTCATGAAAAAGCACCATGGTGGGCAGTTGCTATGAAATACGAGCGAGCATTCGCTGATGCTTACGCTGCGCTTAACGTGGCGCCACCAACATATGAACCACGAGCCACAGGCCATGTGACACAGATGATTGAACTCATGCAAATACTTATAGAACGCGGCGCTGCATACGCTCCCGGCAATGGCGATGTCTATCTTGAAGTTCGCAAACTTAGTTCTTATCTAACTCTGTCTCGTCAAAAGCTTGATGATTTATTGCCGGCCGCAGATGCCGATGAAACATATAAAAAAGATCCACGAGATTTCGCGCTATGGAAAGCTGCAAAGCCCGGAGATTCATCATGGCCAACTCCATGGGGCGCTGGTCGTCCTGGATGGCATCTTGAGTGCTCTGCAATGGCGCACACATATTTAGGGGAGGCGTTTGATATTCACGGTGGCGGATTAGATTTAGTTTTTCCACACCACGAAAATGAAATCGCACAATCAGAGGCAGCCGGATATCCATTTGCAAAGCTATGGATGCACAACGCATGGGTAACAGCATCTGGTGAAAAGATGAGCAAGTCACTTGGTAATTCTTTACAGGTTGCAGAGTTACTCAAGAGCGTGCGAGGTATTGAATTGCGTTGGTATCTCGGCAGTGCTCATTATCGTTCGATGGTCGAATTTTCGATGGGCGCACTTGAAGAGTCCGCGACAGCGTTTCGTCGTATCGAATCATTCTTACAACGTTC
>JBEENC010000046.1:0-6360 GCA_041192285.1 Actinomycetota bacterium | reverse complement strand
AGACGATGGCCAGCAGAAAGTACGTTGACCCCTGAAAACCTTATTCGTTTATCTGTTGGCTGTGAAAATGTTGAGGATTTGTGGCGAGATATTGAGCAGGCGTTTACCAACACGTAATCTTTAAATAGTGCAAAAGTTCAAAAAGAAGAGTATTTTTAGCATATGTTCAAAGCCATTCGTCGACTAGCAGCAGCAATCGCTGTTGGCCTTTTGGCATTTAAAGCTGTGGCATCCTTCTTATCGTGGATTGAACGCCAAGAAGATTCCACTGCAGAAGCGTGGATTGATGAAGATGAATTTGAAGACGCATAAGTGAGCACTGCGCAATATATTCCAGGTTCTTGCAATATCGGCACAGGTGAAATTCGCCGCAGGCAATTCGTCGCACTCATCGGTTTAGTGCTTTCTATTTCTTCACTGGTCATACTTGTTTCAACTAGCGCTCCACGCGAAGCACGTCTAGGAATTTTTATTCCGCTGGCTGTTGCAAGTATTGGTTGGGTTCAATCTCGCAAGAAATTCTGCTTAGCCTATGGATTTATGGGAACTTTCAATTTTGGAAAACTCGGTCAACTCTCCAAAGTGGCAGATAGCGCAAACCGAACTTCAGATAGAAAAACTGCACTCAGCATTCTCTTTCAATCTGGTGCTTATGCCGTAGTTGCAACAGTAATTATTTACGTAATTCCTTTTTAAACTATTTCGCTTCCATCTTTACGAGTTGCTGTAAGGCTGGCAACTGTCGTAACAGCCAGCGCAGTTACAATGAATCCTAAGCTAACCGCTAATGAAACATGTGGGATTTCAATTCCGGCGACATCATGAATTCCGACTGAGTGTAAAGCTTCGAAAATCATTTTCACGCCAATAAATCCCAGAATTGCCGATAAGCCTAAGGATAGATAAACCAATCGAGCGATAAGTCCCTGGAGCAAGAAGTAGAGCTGACGCAGACCCATAAGAGCAAAAATATTTGCAGTAGCCACAATGTACGGATCCTTTGTAATACCAAAAATCGCAGGTATTGAATCTAGCGCGAAAACTAAATCCGTGACTCCAAGTGAGAAGAGCGCGATTGTGAAAGTACTTGCACCTTTGCTCTTGAGGTAGGTTTCAACACGACTCTCTTTCACCTCTTCGTCATGTCCACTTTCGCGCACAAGCTGTACCGCTGTGAAAATAAGGAATGCCCCGAAGATAAAAAATACACTTTGAAAGCGAGAGATGATTGCAGCGCCCGCGGCGATAAATCCTCCGCGCAATAGCAACGCGATGATGATTCCAAGTAATAGTACAAGTTGTTGTTTTTCGCGTTCAATCTTGAGTCGCGACAGAATAATAACGAATACGAAGATGTTGTCTACGGAGAGTGCATATTCCGTGAGCCAGCCTGCAAAAAATTCTGGACGAGCAGTCGGAGAATCAACCCAGTTGGGCATAAGAATTCCAAAAGCTATTGCAGCGCTTACATAGACGACAGTCCAGATAGCTGATTCGACAATAGTAGTCTCTTTGTTTCGGCGCAAAATAGCCATCAATAAATCAAAGGCTATGACGAGTGAGAGAATTCCTATGGTTGTGAACCAGACAGTGGTGGATTCCAATTACTTGACCTTTTCTTCTAGATTTTTTATCACTCGATGAATTTCACCATAGATTACCTTAAGTTCAGATAATTCTCTTTCCTCGAGTAGGTGCTGCTACACCTGTACTTATTTTCTTCGCTCCACAGGTGGCCTAGGAAGCGAACCGAGAGCTGCAAGTGCAGTATCTCGAATTACAACCGCCGCCGTACGAGCATTTTTTAGAGTATTCATGATAAATAATTTTTGTTCTGCAGTTGTTGCACTTGCTAAAGCAATCTTTGCATCCGAAGTTGCCTTTTTAATAGTCGCTTTGAAGGTTTCATTTATTTTTTCGCGAGCCTTTTCACGAGCTTTCATTGCGGCCTTGTAAGTCTTTTTTTCAAAGTTAAATTTGTCTTTAGCGTTTTTAAATTCTAATTTTGCCGAAGGTTTAGGTTGTAAACGATCATCATCTGCCAGAGCCGGATTGAGAGTGGAAATACAGAGGGCGGCACTTATAACCATTGCAGAGCCGATACGACGGGCGCGAGTAGCCATGTGCAAAAGTGTAGGAGAAATCATTGTGAACCTTCTGTGAGATGCTAAGAAAACACCTAAAGTTTGATACAGATTAGCGTCGATGTGCAAAGGTATAGCCATGGCTCCCCAAATTATGGTCGTAGATGACGAAACAGGCGTACGTGAATTGGTCTGCGATGCATTGCGCATTGCAGGATTTGAAACCCTACAAGCAAGCGATGGCATGTCGGCTCTAACAGCCCTGCGAACAGCCAAACCAGATTTGTTAATCATCGATATCAATATGCCGTTGATGGATGGCTTTGATTTAGTCGAGCGCTTACGTACCCAAAATGATTTTACTCCAGTGCTTATGCTTTCTGCTAGAAATGATCGAGCCGACATCACACGTGGATTATCGTTGGGTGCAGATGATTATGTAACAAAACCTTTTGGACTAGAAGAGTTATTACTTCGCGTAAAAGCAATTCTGCGTAGAACATCAAAAGAATCTATAACATCTACATTACTTACTTGCGGACCGATCACTCTTAATGAAGAGATTCACCAAGTAACATTTAATTCAGATGTGGTTGATCTTTCACCAACAGAGTTTCGATTGCTGGCAATTCTGCTTGAAAACAAAGGTCGCGTTCTAAGCAAATCTGCACTCTTAGATGATGTATGGGGCATAACTTTTGAATCTGAAACAAGCGTTGTTGATACCTACATCTCATACTTGCGCAAGAAATTACATCGCAATGGATTTGATGGCATTAAGACAATTCGAGGAGTTGGATTTCAAATATTGGAACCAAAGTAGCTAATGAATCAGCGATTACGAGTTACCTTTTTTTCAGTCCTTATAACAACCCTGGTATCTCTTGGAATCGGTGGATTTGCACTACAAGATTCTCACAACGTTGCAATTCGCCAAGTTGATTCACGGCTAAATTTCGTCATTCAAACAGCTCTTCAAAATCAAAGTGACTTGTTAAACGCTGCACTCTTTGCACTCGATGCCGGCAGAATTGACGCATCTATTCTTCTGGTAACACCACGCGGAGAGCAGATCCCATTAACTGAAGCGTCACAACGATTTACCGTTGACACTTCAGTTAAAAACATAACATCTTCGGTATTACGCGCTATTTCTATTAATACCGAAAATCCTTACCGCATGCGTTCGATTCCACTTCCAGAAGGTGAATTTCTGATTGTTGCTATCTCGACCGCTGACCTGGAGCGAGATTGGCGTGAAAATATTGCTCGCCTTCTAGCATTCCTCTTCTTTGCTAATTCACTTGCGATTACGCTTTCTTTTATTCTTTTGCGTAACAACTCGAGAAAGCTTGAGCAACAATCTTTGGTACGCATGCAGAGATTTCTAAGCGATGCCGCGCACGAATTAAGGACTCCACTGACTGTAATCAAAGGTTATTCAGAGTTATTAGGCGCGCACAAAATTGAGACAAAGCAAGATCAAGAGAAGGCATTTGTTCGAGTGGATCACGAAGTAAAACGGATGGAATCTCTCATAAATGATTTGTTACTGAGTGCAGAACTCAATGAAGCGACACACCTCGATTTTGATTTATATGACATTTCTTCAGCACTCAGTACTCACTTACGCGATTTCGAAATACTTTCGCCAGATCGCACAATTGAAAATGCCATAGAACCAGGGCTGCAGATAAAAGCTTCTGGAGATCACATAGATCGCATGATTCAAAATATTTTTTCAAATATAAGACGCCATACTCCCTCGGTTGCACCAGTGAAAGTGCAACTTAAGAGAAAAGGAAAAGAAGTGCAGTTGCGAATCGAAGATGGAGGACCTGGTCTTCCTGAAGACGCTTATAACAAAGCAAGTTATGAGTTTGAGCGTTTTGATCGATCTCGTTCACGCGACACTGGTGGCAGTGGACTTGGATTAAGCATCATTGCAGCAATTGTTAAGGAACACTCAGGAAGCATCTCCTTATCGAAAAGCGCTCTCGGTGGACTGGCAATTTATATTCAACTGCCAATTAAATAAGCCTTACACTTGAGCAATGTCGCTCGAGCTCGCATTGGCTAAAGCCATAGAAATAATTATTGATCAGAACATTTTTGTTCGTGCAGTGCTCACCGGACGCCGCAGAAATATGCAGACAGCCTATGAACGTATCGATATTCGACCAGTCCAACTCAAAGATGGGCTGAAGTTACAACTTGTTATGAGCGAGGAAAAGCAAGATACAACTAAGAACATTGATGCCGACGGCGACAAGATCCTTGAATTACTCAATAGCGGCTATGCAAATGTTTTGGTTGAATTCACAACAGGTTCGTTCTCACTTCGAATTACCAAAAAAGGTGAAGCACTCATTCATGAAGCCAAAGGAGTATTTGAACGCTCTGTAAGCCATGACAGAGCAAAAGAGAGATTGCTAGATGCCAGTGATCCATTCTTAATTGAAGTGGGAATTTCAGATCACAAAGGTTCTATCAAGCCTTCAATGCAAGATAAGTATCGCCAGGTTGAAGAGTTCCTGCGCATTCTTGAACCTGCTCTTCCTGAGAAAAAAGAAAAGCTTTCAATAGTTGATCTTGGTTGTGGGCATGCTTATTTAACCTTTGCAACGCATCAGTATTTGCGCAACTCAGGTATTGATGCACAGGTTATTGGTATCGATGTTCGCGAGAATTCGCGAGATAGAAATAACGCAATTGCTCAGAAACTAGGAATAACGGACTCTATCGAATTTCGTGCCGAAGAAATTTCTGAGACTGCAATTGCAACAGCTGATATTGCAATCTCTCTACATGCCTGCGATACCGCAACTGATGATGCAATTGCATGGGGTGTCCAACATGGGGTGCAGCTTCTTTTGATTGCTCCGTGTTGTCATCATGATTTACAGGTTCAGATGCAAGATATTGCTGAGCCATGGCCAATGCTTACTCGTCATGGAATTATGCGCGAACGCCTTGGAGATTTGCTCACTGATTCATTTCGAACTCAGATTTTAAAATTACTTGGATATCGAGTAGACGCAATTGAATTTGTTGGGGGAGAGCACACACCCCGAAACTTAATGATCCGTGCTACAAAAACTGGCGCAAAACCAGAGCCGATTGATATCTCAAGATATAAAGAAATGCTTGCGCAGTGGAATGTGAACCCAGCCCTTGCACAGCGCCTCGCAAAAGAATTAGACGCAATCTAGTCGGCATCACCGTTAGACTTCACGCATGTCCAAAGTCCTCGCATCATTGCCAGTTGGTGAAAAAGTTGGCATTGCATTTTCTGGTGGTCTAGATACATCAGTAGCTGTTGCATGGATGCGAAACAAAGGGGCGGTTCCGTGCACGTATACCGCAGACCTTGGGCAATACGACGAACCGGATATCGACAGCGTTCCTGTCCGTGCAAAGAAATATGGCGCAGAAATTTCTCGATTAGTTGATTGCAAAGAAGCACTCGTTGAAGAAGGTTTTGCAGCCATTGCTTGCGGTGCATTTCACATCCGCTCTGGTGGAAAACAATATTTCAATACAACACCGCTTGGCCGGGCAGTAACTGGCACATTACTTGTCCGCGCAATGCTCTCTGATGGCGTTGATATCTGGGGCGATGGATCAACATATAAGGGCAATGACATCGAACGTTTCTATCGTTACGGATTACTCGCTAATCCAAATTTAAGAATTTATAAGCCATGGCTAGATGCTGACTTCGTGCAAGAACTCGGTGGACGCAAGGAAATGTCGCAGTGGTTAGTCGAACACAACTTGCCATACCGAGACAGTGTAGAAAAAGCGTATTCAACGGATGCAAATATTTTAGGTGCTACCCACGAAGCAAAGACTCTTGAAAATCTTGATGTATCTCTTGAAACAGTAGAACCAATCATGGGCGTTTGCTATTGGGATCCAAAGGTAGAAATCAAGAGTGAAGATGTTGTCATTGAATTTGTTCAAGGTCGCCCACACTCAATTAATGGAAAAACCTTTAAATCATCAGTGGAACTAATTCATGAAGCTAATGCTGTTGGTGGACGCCATGGCTTAGGCATGAGCGATCAGATTGAAAATAGAATTATTGAAGCAAAGAGTCGTGGAATTTATGAAGCACCTGGCATGGCTCTTCTTTTTATTGCTTACGAACGATTGATCACAGCAATTCATAATGAAGACACCATTGCCAACTATCACGCAGAGGGTCGCAGATTAGGGCGCCTACTTTATGAAGGTCGTTGGTTAGATCCACAGGCTTTAATGTTGCGCGAAT
>JBEENC010000045.1:0-6449 GCA_041192285.1 Actinomycetota bacterium | reverse complement strand
GGGGGACCAGCAGTTGATCTAGAAGCAAAAAACGGTGATGCCAATGCAATTAATTTTCCACGTGGATTAACACAAGCAGAAGATTGGCGCACACGTCCATATGATTTTTCATTCTCAGGACTTAAGACAGCAGTCGCTCGTTATTTAGAATCAACACCGCAATACAAACGAGCAGATGTTGCGGCTTCTTTTCAAGAAGCAATTGTCGATGTACTTGTGCAAAAATCACTTGCTGCTTGCGCAGCCACTGGCATAGAAAGCCTTGTAATTGCGGGCGGCGTTGCTGCTAATTCGCGGCTTCGTGAATTGGCCAGGCAGCGATGCGAGAAGGGCGGAGTCAGATTACGTATCCCTTCGCCATTGCTGTGTACCGATAATGGAGCGATGGTTGCGGCCCTCGGTTCGCTCATGATGAGCGCCAGCCGCGTTGCCTCAGCCGTTGATTTCAGCGCCTCATCAAGCCTGCCAGTGGAGACCGTAAGCGTTTAGCCTCCTAATTTGCGCAGCGGGAATAGCCACCCGTATTCTTGGCGTTAGCACTCAAGGGTCGAGTCTGCTAACTGCGACTTTAGGCCCATCCGTCGGAAAATAAAGGAGTTATACCCATGGCTGTTGCCATTAAGCCGCTTGAAGATCGAATTGTCGTAAAGGCCAATGAGGCTGAAACAACTACTGCATCAGGTCTTGTTATCCCAGATACAGCAAAAGAGAAGCCACAAGAAGGCACCGTTGTAGCTGTTGGGCCAGGTCGCTTTGATGATGGCGTTCGCGTTCCTATGGATGTCAAGGTTGGCGATGTAGTTCTGTATAGCAAGTACGGCGGAACAGAAGTTAAGTACAACAATGAAGAGTACTTAGTTCTATCTGCTCGTGACATTCTCGCTGTTATCGAGAAGTAAATGGGAAAGATTCTAGATTTCGACGAGCATGCTCGTCGTGCGATGGAACGTGGCGTCAACATTCTTGCTGACACCGTCAAGGTAACTCTGGGACCTAAGGGTCGCAACGTTGTTATTTCTAAGGCCTACGGCGCTCCAACAATTACAAATGATGGCGTAACAATCGCCAAGGAAATTGAATTATCTGATCCTGCAGAAAACATGGGTGCACAACTCGTTAAAGAAGTTGCTACCAAGACCAACGATGTCGCTGGTGATGGAACAACAACGGCAACAGTTCTTGCTCAGGCAATGGTTAAAGAGGGCCTACGCAATCTTGCAGCGGGTGCACAACCTATGGATCTTAAACTCGGTATCGAAGCAGCAGTTGCTGCAGTATCTGAGCGCCTTCGCGCAAACGCTACTGTCGTTAACGACAAAGCACAGATTGCAGATGTTGCAACAATTTCAGCACAAGATCGCAGCATCGGAGACCTCATCGCAGAAGCGATGGATAAGGTCGGCAAAGATGGCGTAATCACAGTTGAAGAAGCATCAACGACTGCACTAGAACTCGAATTCACAGAAGGTATGCAATTTGATAAGGGTTATATCTCTCCATACTTTGTTACAGATCAAGATCGTATGGAAGCAGTTCTAGAAGATGCTTACGTGTTGATCGTTGGAAATAAAATTTCAGCACTCGCTGATTTGCTTCCAATTCTTGAAAAAATTGCTCAGGCTTCAAAGCCATTGTTAATCATTGCTGAAGACGTTGAAGGAGAAGCACTTTCCACACTCGTCGTAAACCGCATGCGTGGTGTGTTTGCATCAGCTGCAGTCAAAGCACCTGGCTTTGGAGATCGCCGTAAAGCGATGCTCGAAGACATTGCAATTTTGACCGGTGGAACTGTTATCTCAGCAGAAGTTGGAATGAAGTTAGATCAAATCGGAGTCGAATCATTAGGTAAGGCTCGCCGCGTAGTAATTTCAAAAGATGCCACCACGATCGTCGATGGCGCCGGAGATAAGAAACTCGTAGCAGCCCGCGTACAAGAAATTCGCAATGAGTTAGCCACCACAGATTCTGAATGGGATCGCGGCAAGCTTCAAGAGCGCGTTGCAAAACTCGCTGGTGGAGTCTGCGTAATCAAGGTGGGTGCACACACCGAAGTAGAACTCAAGGAAAAGAAGCACCGCCTTGAAGATGCTATTTCAGCTACTCGCGCGGCAGTGGAAGAAGGAATCGTTATTGGAGGAGGCGCAGCACTTGTGCATGCAGCCGATTCACTCGAAGGCGATCTTGGATTCACTGGCGATAAAGCAGTTGGCGTGCGTCTTGTTCGCAAAGCATGCGATGAACCACTTCGTTGGATCGCAGAAAATGCAGGACTCGAAGGCTATGTAGTTGTAGCAAAGGTTCGTGCCATGAAAGCACACGAAGGATTTAATGCTGCAACTGATGTCTATGGTGATCTTGCAAAAGATGGCGTCATCGATCCAGTAAAAGTAACTCGTTCTGCTCTTGCAAATGCTGCATCAATTGCTGCAATGTTTATAACGACAGAAGCGATTGTCTATGAGCGTCCAGCAGATCAAGCACCAGATGCTGGCGGTCAAGGTCATTCACATGGCCCAGGTGGACACTCACACTAATTAAAAATAAAAAACCCCTTCGCGTTATGCGAAGGGGTTTTTTATTTACCCTAGTTATGAAGCGTGCGAAACCTCTGTAGTAATTTCTTTTCCAATAATTGCTAAGCGATCATCTTCAGAAAGTCCGCCCCAAATTCCATATGGCTCTTGAACTGCGAGTGCATGGGAGCGACATTGCTGGATAACTGGACAACTGGCACAGATAGCTTTTGCTGCATTTTCACGATTACGACGGCGTGGACCGCGTTCTCCATCTGGATGGAAAAACATTTCAGATGGCATGGTTCGGCATGAACCCTCGTATTGCCACTCCCAATGATCTGCGATCGGTTGGGGTAAACGTGAAATTTCAGCCATAGAGATACGGTACAACCGTTTCATAGGTTGTTCAAGTATCCGCCCTTAATTTCGCCCGAAAAGAGGCTTTCCAAGTGGTGAGTTGCCTCTCATCACGCCACGATTAGCCCATGCAAGAGCTCCTAACCGTTGCCGCAGTGGCCAGACGTCTCGGAGTTGCCCCAGCAACCCTTCGCACGTGGGCTCGCCGCTACGGGATTGGACCATCTGATCACGAGAGTGGTTCGCATCGAAGATACAGCGCTGATGACTTGGCCACGTTAACAACGATGCGCCGTTTGATAATCGCTGGAATGACACCCGCGCAAGCAGCCGAAAAAGCGCTCACGGGGCCGAAGGCTCCCAAGGTTGAAAAAATTATTGAAGGTTTTTCTAATCGGCAAGAAATGATTACTGTCTTGCATAATGCAGCGATAGCGATGGACAAAAAATTTATCGAAAGCACACTTCGAAATGACATTGAAAAAAATGGCGTTATTCATTCATGGCAAGAAGTAATTGTTCCTGTACTCATTTTAATTGGCAAGACATGGGAAGAGACAGGTGAAGGAATTGAAATTGAACACTTCCTCTCTGAAATCCTCAAAAGGGTGTTGCGTGAACAAGCATTCGCGATTAAAAAACCAATTAATCCACGTCCAGTTCTAGTTGCATCCGTCGGTGAAGAGACGCACTCACTTGCGATCCACGCATTAGCTGCCGCTCTAGCCGAAAGAAATATTGAGTGCCATTTCCTCGGAGCTAGAACACCTTTTGCGGCCCTTGAAGTAATGGTTGAAAAATTTGCACCACCAGCAATTTTCTTATGGGCGCAATTAGTTGAAAATGCTGATCCAAGGTATTTTAAAAATCTACCCACCATTCGTCCTGCACCGCGAGTTCTCTTGGGTGGTCCAGGATGGCGCGAAAGTGATTGTGCGCAAATGACTAAAACTCCTGATTTGCACGTTGCATGCCAGGAAATCATGCGGGCAGTGGGGGCTTAAAGCACCGATAGACTCTGACCTTCTTACACAGTGGCCAAGGTGAGGGAGGGCAGCGATGAGTAGCGATACAGAAAAAATCGCAATGCTCGGCCTAACCTATGACGATGTTTTACTTCTGCCAGATGCCTCAGAAGTTGTTCCCAGCGAAGTAAATACTGGCACGTGGCTCACACGAACTATTTCCCTCTCCGTTCCTTTGGTTTCATCTGCAATGGATACTGTTACTGAATCAGCAATGGCAATCGCAATGGCAAAAGCTGGTGGAATTGGCATCATTCATAGAAATTTACCGATTGAAGAGCAAGTCACTCACGTTAAATTAGTAAAAAATGTTGGCCTAGTTGGCGCTGCAGTCGGTGTTGGTGATGACGGCTTTAATCGCGCACAGGCAATAATTGAAGCTGGTGTAGATGTTGTAGTTGTAGACACAGCTCATGGTCATCATCGGGCAGTATTAGATGCGATCACTCGCATTAAGAAATTCTCTCCAACCACCCAAGTTATTGGTGGAAACGTTGCAACACGTGCAGGCGCACAAGCACTCATTAATGCTGGCGCCGATGCTGTAAAAGTTGGAGTCGGACCGGGTTCAATTTGTACTACTCGAGTTGTTGCAGGCGTGGGTGTTCCACAAATTACAGCAATCATGGAAGCAAGTAAGGCGTGTGCAAAAGCGGGCATCCCACTTATTGCAGATGGTGGATTGCAATATTCAGGTGACATTGTTAAAGCAATTGTTGCTGGAGCGCACTCAGTAATGCTTGGTTCATTACTTGCAGGCTGCGATGAATCTCCAGGAGAACTCGTTGAAATTGATGGCCGTAAGTACAAGGCGTATCGCGGAATGGGTTCACTTGGTGCAATGCAATCTCGTGGAGATAAAAAATCATATTCAAAGGATCGTTACATGCAAGATGATGTACTTTCAGAAGATAAATTAGTTCCAGAAGGCATAGAAGGAAAAGTTTCCTACAGTGGATCGGCCGCAGATGTTGTGCACCAACTAGTTGGTGGTTTGCGCTCCGGTATGGGATATGCCGGAGCCCCAGATATTGAAACTCTTCGACGCGAAGGTCGACTCATTCAAATTACTGCAGCTGGCTTACAAGAGAGCCATCCCCACGATGTTTTCCATGTTGCAGATGCCCCTAATTATTCACAGAAGAACTAAGGCACCGAAAGGACAATCATGAGCGATATTGAAATAGCTCCCGGCAAGAGAGCTCGCCTGGCTTATTCCTTTGACGATATTGCAATCGTTCCAAGTCGGCGCACACGTGACCCACGTGAAGTTTCGACTTCTTGGCAGATTGATGCCTACAAATTTGATTTACCAATGATGGCTGCCCCAATGGATTCTGTTGTTTCTCCCGATACCGCAATTGCAATTGGAAATCTTGGTGGACTCGGAGTTCTAAACCTTGAAGGTTTGTGGACTCGCTATGAAGATCCGCGTATTCCACTGGGTGAAATTGCATCCATGCCTGATAAGCATGCAACCAAACGCATGCAAGAAATTTATCTAGAACCAATCAAGCCAGAGTTAATTAAGGAACGAATTAAAACCATTAGAGATGCGGGCGTGACAGTTGCTGCATCACTTTCACCGGCGCGCACTGCTGAATTACATAAAGCAGTAATTGATGCCGGTGTGGATATTTTCGTTATACGCGGAACAACTGTGAGCGCCGAGCATGTGGCTGATGAGAGTGAAGCGCTTAATTTAAAGAAGTTTATTTACGAACTAGATGTTCCTGTCATTGTCGGTGGCGTTGCAACTGCAACAGGTGCGCTTCACTTAATGCGTGCAGGAGCTGCAGGTGTCCTGGTTGGTTTTGGTGGCGGTTCTGCACATACAACACGCAAAGTATTAGGTATTGAAGTTCCTATGGCATCTGCAGTTGCTGAAGTTGCATCTGCACGTCGTGAATATTTAGATGAATCAGGTGGACGCTACGTTCACGTTATTGCAGATGGTTCTGTTGGGCGAAGTGGCGATATTGCTAAAGCAATTGCATGTGGCGCAGATGCAGTAATGATGGGTTCACCTCTTGCAAAAGCCACAGAGGCACCAGGACTTGGTTGGCACTGGGGATCAGAGGCGCACCATCCAGAACTTCCACGTGGTGAAAGAGTTGCTGTTGGAACATCTGGAACGTTGCAAGAGATTCTGCTGGGGCCTTCACATGCAGCCGATGGATCAATGAATTTATTTGGTGCGCTACGTCGTGCGATGGCAACTACTGGTTATTCAGATGTTAAATCTTTCCAGCGAGTAGAAGTACTTATACATCGTGCCTAATCCTCACGGAGTTTTGGTTGTTGATTTTGGAGCGCAATACGCCCAACTCATCGCACGCCGAGTCCGTGAAGCAGATATTTATTCAGAGATAGTTCCATCATCAATTACTGCAGCAGAAATAAGTGCAAAAAGCCCTGAAGCAATCATTCTTTCTGGTGGACCATCGAGTGTGTACGCAGAAAGTGCACCATCTATAGACCCTGCAATCTTTGCTCTGAACATTCCAATATTTGGTATTTGTTACGGTTTCCAAGCAATGGCTGCCGCCCT
>JBEENC010000044.1:0-6502 GCA_041192285.1 Actinomycetota bacterium | reverse complement strand
GGCAATAAAATCTGTTTTGGGTGGCTGATTTCATTCCTTAGTTGCATGCCAATTAAAAAGAAAAATGGCGCTAACACCTCACTGTGTGCAAAAAAATCTAGTTCCATGGGGCTAGTTAATCAGATTACTGCTGGTTAATGCTCAGTGCTTCGCCAAACCTTTAATGCCGCATCTGCATTTAACATTCCAATGGCAAGGCCTACTGCTAAATCTGGGATTGCACTGCTCCAAAAGATAGTGGTGATGCCAGCAGCAATAATTGCCACATTTGCTAGTGCATCATTTCTAGCTGATAAGTATGCAGCTAGTACCAAACTTTTTTGAGAGCTTCGAAATTTTGCTAGTAAAAAAGCACATGTAAAATTAACTATTAGAGCTCCTGAACCAACGGCAGTTAATGAGATTGCATCTGGCGTTGATGGGTTGTTGATTTCATATATGGTGCTAATTAATACTGAGATAGCTGGGACTAATAAAAGCAGCGCGAAGAATTTACTAAGTCGCTTTCTTGCTTGCAAGCTCCAGCCAATTGCCACAAAGATCAAGATATTAACCGAGGCATCTTCAAGAAAATCTATGCTGTCAGCAAAGAGGGAAACAGAACCAATCTTTACGGCAAAGGAGAACTCCACGAAAAAGTATGCAAGATTTGCGATTGCAACTACTCGAACTACATTTCTAATTGAGTTCATGCCCATATGCTATTGCAGGCAGATAACTTAATGACAGTCTGAAGGAGTAGATATATGATTGAGATATGAGCATCAAGATCCGACCAATTACGGTCAGTGATAAAGATAGATGGCTAGAGTTATTTAAAGAGTACATAGTTTTTTATAAATCAAAGTTAAGTGATGAACAGTTTGAATTAACCTGGCAGCGCCTAAACTCTGGCTTTAATATAAATGGCTTACTTGCTGAGTTAGATGGCAAAGTTGTTGGCTTTACTCATTACATCTTCAGGCCATCAACTTGGGAGGTTGAAGATTTTTGTTACCTAGAAGATCTTTATACCGATCCAACTGTGAGAGGCAAAGGTGTTGGTCGGGCACTAATAAAAGCGGTTGAAGATGTTGCAATTGCTAAAGGTTCAAAGCGGCTTTACTGGACAACTGCGCCCGATAATGAGACTGCCAGAAAACTCTATGACAAGGTTGCAATTACAGATCGTGTGCAATACAAGATCTATCTAAATCAATAATTAATGCGCAGCTACTTTTGAGTTTTTTGTAACAATTAAAGTACCTAAAGCAGCTAGAGCCATACCAATTAGGCCAATGCCCCTAATTCGTTCATCAAAAAAGTAGTAGGCCTGCACAGCTGCAAGGGGTGGAACAAGGTAGTAAAGACTTGAAACAGATGATGCACTGTCATTTCTTAGTAAGTAAAAGAGTAAAAATATTGAACCAATTGAAAGAGCAACCACAATCCAAGTAAGGGCTAAGACAAACTCTAAGGTGATATCTACGCTAAGTGGTTCAAAGATTACTGAAGCGATTGCAAAGATCACTGTTGAGGTTGCAAATTGAACCGCGGTTCCGGCCAAGAATGGAATATCTGCTCCCCCTTTTTTCTGCAATAAATATCCAGCTGTAGTTCCAAAAAGTGCTAGAACACAGCAGATGATGCCAAATGTTGAAAAGCCAGTGGATAGATCTCCTTCAAATAACTTTGGTGAGAGCAAGAAGAGAACTCCAATAAAGCCAAGTGCTAAGCCAAATACCTGGCGGTATGAGAGCTTCTCGTTAAGTAATGGAATTGCAAGAGCTGAAACTAAAATTGGTTGCAAGCTAACAATTACTGCAGTAATTCCTGCTGGGATATCTATGAATATTGCATAGAAAACACCACCGATATAAATCACATGCAAGAAAAGAGCAACAATCATTGATTGTTTAATCTGTGGCCAGGTGATTCTTAGGGACTCCCCGATTGCCTTAGCAATTAAAACCAAAATCAGTGTGGCAAAGAAGTATCTAATTGTTAAGAAAACAAAAGGTTCAGCATATGGCAATATGTATTTCGCGCCGATAAATCCTGTGCTCCAGAGTAAAACAAATATAACTGGCGCAAATGTTTTAACTCTGATCATTACAAGATAGTAAGGGCATAACCTACTTGCGCAAAATCTCCCAAGTTGTATCGGTATGTCGATCAACTACGCAGCAGGAGTATTTCAATAAATCATCCTTTGCAAAGCAAGATGTGCCTTAGTACAACCACTAATTTAAGAGTGGCCGTAGTTCTACCTTTCGATTACAAGCCTTAGATCCAGCAAATGCTAATTCTCTTGCCACATCAATGCTCTCCGCCTCAATCAACCAAAAGCCAGAGAAGTTCTCGTTCGCTTCAAATAGTGGTTTTCCAGTCGACAAATTTGCATCACTTCGGTTATCAATTACATCGGCATTTTCTGGAGCAGCAAGACCGCCAGCAAAGATAAATTGCCCATTGACCCGCAGTTGATCATTAAATTTATTTATCTCATTCATTTCAGCTGGAGTGCCAGAGTTTGATAGGTCATCGATGACGTTGATAATGAATTTCATTACTTAATTGTATTAAAGAGTCGCCCTATAAGCCGGGACTAGATGAAAGGTATATTTCTCGTGTGAGCGCCAGAGTTGCACTTGAAGATCTAAAGAGTTTTGCCAAGAAAGGCAGAGTGAGCAACCTTGCTCGCTTCTATAAGACGGCGCCGGGCGAATATGGTGAAGGGGATCTATTTCTCGGAGGTTCGGTTCCGCAAACTAGGTCTGTTGCAAAGAAGCACCAGAACCTAGAACTGCGAGAAGTTGAAAAACTTTTTAATTCGCCATTTCACGAAGCGCGTCTATGTGCAGCCATAATTCTTAATCTGCAGTTCAAGGCGGCCAAGAAAACACAGGACCGTAAGAAGATCTTTGACTTCTATCTCAAGCAAGTTAGAGCTGAACGAGTGAACAACTGGGACATTGTTGATGTTTCAGCTCCTTGGATGGGTGTTTATCTGAATGAAGTTAAAGATCCAATGCCACTGTTAATCAAACTCGCTAAGTCGAAATCTCTATGGCAAAGACGAGTTTCAATAATTCTCACCTTTGCTCTAATTCGTGATGGATATTTGGAGCCAACAATCGCTATTTCAAAAGCGCTGCTTAAGGATGACCAGGATCTGATTCACAAGGCTGTGGGTTGGATGCTTCGTGAACTAGGCAAAAAAGATGTCATGTTGCTCAGACAGTTTCTTACTGATCATTCGCATCATATGCCCCGCACAATGCTGAGATATTCGATCGAGAAATTACCTAAACGCGAGCGCAAGAAATGGCTTACTGAAAGTAAATAATTAAAACTGTAAAGAAGAGTCGCCCTATAAGCCGGAGTCGACAATATTATTCGTGAGGTCTAGGTAAGATACGAATATGTCTAGTAAAAGCACCGAGAGCAAAAATCCGTCGAGAAAATTCGGACCCTTAAGTCGCGCGTCACAGTTTTTCTACATAAAGTCAAACCTGATTACCGCGTTGCTGGCCACCTCCGTCTTTGCCGGTTACCTTCTCTTTTTCCTCACAGGAAAGGGCAAGGCTTTTGAAGTTGCTAGCAGCAGTATTAAGTCACTCGGAACTTCGTTGGGATTTGGTCAAGTAGAGATTCTTGCATTCCTTACAGAACGTTCTGATCAGATGATTAATGCCTACATTAACTTCAATCAGGTTTGGGACTCCCTCTTTGCTTTGATCTACGGAGTTATGTACGTGACCTGGTTGTCGATTTTGTTTAAGCCATATTCACAAAAGTTTAGGGTTTTAAATCTGCTCCCATTTGCTCAAGTTCTCTTTGATTGGTTTGAGAACTTGTCCTTAGCCACCTTGTCAAAGCAGTTCCTTGCAGACGGCTCGATTTCTTCGTTGACCGCTCTAATTGCCTCAACCGCATCAAGTATCAAGTGGGTATTTTCTCTTCTGGTCTATGGAGTGATTTTGGTTGGCATTGTTATGCGGATAGTAGGAGCTATGAAGAGGCGAAGCCAGCGCTAGTAACGAATTGGTAGAGAGCAAATATAAAGAAGAGTCGCCCTATAAGCCGGAGACGACATTGTTATGCGTGAGGTCACGCTCAATAAATACAATTGCCCTCATTATTGCCCCCAAAGAATGAGCAAGTTCTGCAATCAATTACTTAATGATTAGAGCTTGAGAAGTTCAAGAGGATAACTCCAGCAATGATGAATGCGATTGCCGAGATGCGTGCAATAGACACGGGATCTTTGAAGATAACCATACCTAGAATTGCTGTCCCGGCTGCACCTATTCCTGTCCAAACAGCGTATGCCGTTCCGATGGGTAGGGTCTTAAGGGACCAAGCTAGCAATGAGAAACTTCCCGATGCAAAAAGTAGGAATCCAATGCTCGGCCAAATTTTCGTAAAGTTATTAGAGAGTTTAAGCATCGTCGCAAAGCCCACTTCAAGAAGCCCTGCGGTGATGACTGCAATCCATGCCATCTAGCTTCCCCTATCTCCTTTAAATATCTCGCTCACGCCAAGCCATAACCATCGATGGCAAGGTTGCTGAGGCAAAGAGAGCTGCAATAACTACATAACTGCCGTCGTTTCCTTCAGGCTGAAACATCTGAAGTTCTGGTCCGAAGAACATAAGCACCATCAAGGCCATTAAAACGTAACTCAAAATGAAATAGGCATACCTGAATGATGTATTTCGAACCGCAATCTGTCGCTCATCTAGTAACTCATCTGGTGCATCCGCAATTGATCTAACGGCGATGCGCAAGAGTGAATAGCAACCGACGACTGCAAAGATTATAAAAATGGCTGTAACGGAATAGACGATAATGCCTACGTCAGCGCTCAAATTCAAGTTTGTCTTAAGAGTAGGCCAATAACTACCCATCGATGTGAGTACTAAGCCAAGTGCCATGAGGATTACTAAGACGCGTCTATTGCGCTGAGGCCTGAGCCATCTGTATTTAGAGTTTTCATTATTTAACAAATCTTTGACGCCCTTTTCCGTAACGCCCTCAAACCAATAAATCTTGTTCTTTTTAAACATCCTTACTTTCCTTTCTTAAATGGGGTCTGGGAGAAAAGCTCTGAAACCTCCTGGTTGAGCGCCTTTGCAATGCGCAAAGCCAGCACCAAAGAAGGGCTGTACTCCTCACGCTCGAGGTATCCAACTGTTTGGTAGTGAACTCCAACTTTGTCAGCCAACTCTTGGCGGGAAAGTCCCAAGGCGTTTCGGGCTGCTTCTATCCGGTTATAGACCGGCTCTTCAGGGTTGCGACTCATAGAAATAGCATATATGCTATGTAGCATTGATGCAACATGCCTTGGGAGAATGCAACGTCGATGAAAAAGAAACTTCCAGTCGTTCTCCATCAACTATCTAATTTCTCTTCGGGATTAGGCAATTCAATTGTCATGATCACAATTCCATGGTTAATTCTTGAAGAAACGGGATCTCCAGCCTTTGCTGGATTGGTCGCAGCGGTTTCCGCGCTGCCTGGGTTGTTGATCTCCCCTATCGGAGGGTGGCTCGTAGACCACATTGGTAGGCGCACAGTGAGCATCGGAGCTGACTTGCTCTCAGCTCTTGCGGTAGCTGCATTTCCAATTGTTGCTTTAACTTCAGAGCTTTCTAGTTTGACAATATTAGTTATCGCCGTAATCGGTGCAATCTTTGATCCCGCAGGTTACACCGCACGTAAAACGCTATTGGCTGATGTTGCAAAGGCATCAGAGATCAAACTTGATCGACTCAATGGAATCCACGAAGGGTTTATGGGAGTTTCATGGGTTTTTGGGCCCGCTGTTGGAGCGGGCTTAATTTCAACAGTCGGCGCCGTCAATTCATTCTGGGTCGCGGGCGGCCTCTTCATTTTTGCTGCACTGGCTATCGCTTTCTTACGAGTTGGTAATCTCGGTAAAGACGCCCGTGATCTGGCTGAAGAAATGGGTGAAGTTTCAAACAAAAGTATTCGGATTGGCTTCCAAGTTCTCTGGAACGACAAACTGCTTCGCACTATAACTATTTCGATTTTAATCATCGCAGCCGTTTATCTGCCAACTGAAACTGTTGTCTTATCAACTTACTTTGAAGATTTAGGTCAGCCAGCCAGTCTTGGAATTGTTATCTCCGCTCTGGCTGGTGGATCTGCTGTTGGCTCCTTTGGTTATGGCTGGATAAGTGCACGACTATCACGAAAGAATCTTGTGCGCACAACACTGATAGGAACTGCAGTAAGTATTCTTCCGATGGCATTCCTGCCACCATTGCCGATTCTGATTGTCGCTGGATTCTTTCTAGGTTTATCGTGGGGACCTTTCAATCCTTTGGTGAGCACACTTATTCAACAAAGGGTTCCAGCTGATCAACAAGGCAGAGTTTTTGGTGTGCAAACCGCAGTCTTTTACGCGGCCCCTCCACTTGGAATGGTATTAGCTGGACTATCTGTAGAAAGTTTTGGAGTCAGCACTACATACATAGTTTTGGCTGCGATTCTCT
>JBEENC010000043.1:0-6653 GCA_041192285.1 Actinomycetota bacterium | reverse complement strand
AATTACTGATCGGGCGCATAATCGCCTATTTCTAGGGTTACTGCCAGTTACAACACGCCAAGAGCGCTATTTATTCCTGCATGGCTTGAATCTGGCGGGCTAGCCCCCCATCAACGCGGGCGTGTATTGCGGTTCCTTCGGCCACATACTCTTCGCTCAATATTTCACCGTATTCGTGAATAGCACTGATGAGATCGCCTCGGTTGTAAGGAACTATGACATCTACTTCAATTTTTGGCCTAGGCAAAGTTTTTTCTATCGCGTGGATGAGAGCATCAATTCCAAATCCTGTTTTAATCGAAATTGCATAACTATTTGGTTCGCCACGCAAAATTTCCATAAGAACTTCTTGGTCCGCTATATCAGCTTTATTTATTGCGATAATTTCTGGAACTTCTTGTGCACCAATTTCATTGATTACTGTGCGAACTGCTCGAATTTGTTCAAATGGATCAGCATGTGAACCATCAACTACATGCACAATCACATCTGCGCCAGAGACTTCTTCTAGCGTTGATTTAAAAGCATCTACCAACTGGTGAGGAAGGTGTCGAACAAAGCCAACGGTGTCAGTTAATGTGTAAATCCGACCATCGGCTGTATGAGTTTTTCGAACTGTTGGGTCAAGGGTGGCAAAGAGGGCATTTTGAACTAAGACACCGGCACCTGTTAATTTATTTAAAAGTGAAGATTTACCAGCATTTGTGTAACCTGCAATGGCTACGGATGCAACATTATTTCTCTTTCGCTCTTGTCGTTTGGTGTCTCTGGAAACTTTCATCTCCGCAATTTCCCGACGAAGCTTGGCCATTTTGTCTCTGATGCGACGGCGATCGGTTTCTATCTTTGTTTCACCTGGACCACGTCCACCAATACCGGCGCCCCCTGCTGCTCGACCACCTACTTGGCGAGAGAGGGAATCACCCCAACCACGTAAACGTGGAAGCAGATAAGAAATTTGCGCTAATTCAACTTGAGCTTTTCCTTCTTTGCTCTTTGCGTGTTGAGCAAAAATGTCCAGAATTAATGCGGTTCGATCTACAACTTTTACTTTAAGTTTTCCTTCAAGTTGTTGCAATTGAGAAGGAGATAACTCGCCATCGCAAATAACCGTGTCCGCGCCACTTGAAAGAACAACATTTCGTAGCTCTTCAACTTTTCCGGAACCGATATACGTTGCAGGATCTGGTTTATCACGACGTTGTATGAATCCATCTAGTACCTCAGAACCAGCAGTTTGTGCCAGCGCCCTTAATTCATCTAATGAATTTTCTGCCATCTCTGCTGTGCCTTCAGTCCATACGCCGACCAAAATAACTCTTTCTAATTGAAGCTGGCGATATTCGGCATCGGAAATATCTTGTAACTCTGTTGAAAATCCTTTAACTCGTCGTAGTGCTGCGCGATCTGCTATTTCAGATTGAGAAGTAGCTTCTAAATCATCTTGATCGGCATCGTAATCTGCTGTAATTCGCGCACTTTCACGCAACAAAGCTTCAAATGAGTCTTCGCTACGCTCTTCGTGGCGCCCTTTATCACTCATTGAAAAAAATTCGCCAGATCTACGTCTTTAACTAATTCGGCAGGACCAATTAAGGTTGCATTTGAGTGGCCATCAATATCTACTTCTAAGCGTCCACCTGGCGGATAAATGACCCAATGTGCTGGCAAGTTCTTGCTTTTCTTAAGCGTTGCAGCAAGTGCAACGGCACATGTTCCGGTTCCGCATGATTGCGTTTCGCCACTTCCGCGTTCAAAAACTCTCATCTTTAATTCAGTCTCGCTAATAAACTCCACAAACTCAACGTTAACGCCTTCTGGGTAACTCTCCTTCGGGCGAACTATCGGAGCATCGCTGAGTTCACCCACTTCTTCTAAATTTTCAACAAATACAACTGCATGTGGATTGCCGACGTTTATGTTGTAGCCATTCCAAATGTGACCATTATGTGATGCTGTAACTTCCTCGGATTCATCAGATACTTTGCCCATATTTACTGAAATATCGCCTTCGGCTGGAACACGAAGATGTTTTAATCCATCGCGGGTGTTTATCGCGAAAATTCCTTCGCCTTGATGACCATGTACAACTAAATATTTAGCCATTACGCGAATTCCGTTGCCGCACATTTCAGCTAAAGATCCATCTGAATTTCTGTAATCCATAAACCATTTGCCTTCACGCTTTAGGATTCGTATCAAACCATCGGCGCCAATTCCTGTTTCTCGGTTACAGATTGCCTGGGTTTGAGCAGTAGTCACCGAGCGCAGATCTTCTGGATCAAAAATAAGTACAAAATCATTGTGAGTGCCGTGTCCATATGTTGCCGGAACGGGCTGTGAAGTATTCATGTAGGAGTTAGTTTAGTAGTTCTCCCTGCTTACAGGGATTCCAAAATACTTTCCAACCGTGGTTGTTTAGTTGAAATCCATTTAATACGAGTGTCCCTGGAAAACCAGGTTTCCTGCCGGCGAGCGTATTGTCGAGTAGCGCGTTTAGTTTCTTCAATAGCAGCATCGAGTAATAATTCGCCTTGAATATGTGCGATTACTTGGGAGTACCCCAAAGCTCTCTGCGCAGTTCTGCCCTGTAGTAATCCGCCAGGGATTAACTTTTGCACTTCTTCAACAAATCCCTGCTCAAACATTTTGTTTACACGTTCATCAATTCTTTCCGATAACAACTCGCGATCCATAACCAGGCCAAATTGACGAGCATCTGGATATCGAATGCTTTCTTCTCGAGGTAAATTGGCAGTAAATGGTTTGCCTGTAATTTCTATCACTTCTAGCGCTCTGATAATTCTTCGTAAATTGGCTCGGTCAATTGCCAGTGCTGCGGCTGGATCCAATTTTTCTAACCGAGCAAACATTGCATCAATACCTAATTCTTCGGCTTCTTTATTGAGAGTATGCCTAACCATCGGGTCGGTATCTGGAAAATTAAGTTCATCAATGACGGCTTTAATATAAAGACCAGTGCCACCTACCATGACAACGTTTTTTCCACGTGAATGAATCTCATCGATCACCTCACGGGCGCCCACTTGATACCAGGCAACTGTTGAATCGTGGTTTACATCTAAGACATCGAGCATGTGATGAGGTATTCCCTGGCGTTCTTCAACGCTTATCTTTGCGGTACCGATATCCATTCCGCGATAAACCTGCATTGAATCGGCATTAATTATTTCGGCGTCAATTGCATGTGCCAACTGCACACTCAACGAACTCTTTCCTGTGGCAGTAGCACCAGCAATAACAACTAACTTCATGCACGCACGGTAGGAATGCCCAGAGACACACCTGTTGACGTGACTTCTCGATTCCTTAGCTCATGAGCATCTCCACCACGTGTAGCAATACTGCGTATTTCATCTGCAATTAAGTAATGAGCAGATGCATCAGTGATTCGAACATCGACAAAGTCACCTGCACGGGCACTGCTTGAATCGGCGAAATGTACTAAACGAAAATCTTCACTCTTGCCCGTCAAGCGCGACTCTCGCGAATCACGTCGACCTTCATATTCACCAACCAAAACTCTCATCTCTCGACCAATTGCTCGCTTATTTACACCTAGTGAAATCTTTTGCTGATGCTCATGTAAACGCGTGTACCGCTCTCCGACAACTTTGGATGAAACTTGATTCGGCATTGTTGCAGCCGGTGTTCCTGGACGAATCGAATACTGATATGTATAGGCTGCGGCAAATTGCGCTTGTGTACACAAATCTAAGGTGGCTTGAAAATCAGATTCACTTTCACCAGGAAAGCCAACAATAATGTCGGTTGTAATTGATGCATGCGGGATTGCCGTTCTGACATTATTTAGAATATTTAGGTATCGATCCGTGCGATATGAACGTCGCATACTTTGCAAGATTTGATTTGAGCCAGATTGCAATGGCATATGTAGATGTGGCATCACATTGCGGGTCTCTGCCATCGCCTCAATGACATCATCTGTGAAATCTCGTGGATGTGGAGACATAAAACGCACTCGTTCAAGTCCATCTATTTTCCCGCACTTGCGTAGGAGTTTTGCGAAGGCTTGTCTGTCACCAAAATCAACTCCGTATGCGTTTACATTTTGTCCGAGCAAGGTAATTTCAATGACACCCTGATCAACTAGTGCGTGGATTTCTCGCAAAATGTCATCTTCGCTGCGATCTTTTTCGATTCCACGAAGCGTTGGAACGATGCAAAAAGTGCAGGTGTTATTGCATCCAACAGATACTGAAACCCACGCTGAAAATGCTGACAGACGCCGAGCTGGAAGCGTTGAAGGGAAATGTTCGAGGGACTCTTTAATTTCGATTTGGGCTTCTTCTTCAATTCTTGCGCGTTCAAGTAGCGCAGGAAGAGAACCCACATTGTGTGTTCCAAATACAACATCGACATATGGTGCTTTTTTCATAATGATTGACTGATCTTTTTGTGCCAAGCAGCCACCCACTGCTATTTGCATTCCAGGGTTAAGTTTTTTAATGGGCGCTAAGAAACTGAGATTTCCATACAACTTATTATCTGCATTTTCACGAACCGCACAGGTATTAAAAACAACCAGATCGGCCTGCTCCCCCGTTTTAACTGGGATATAGCCGGCTTCATCTAATAGTCCAGCGATACGTTCGGAGTCGTGAACATTCATCTGACATCCGTAGGTTTCAACGCAATAGGTACGCTCCATAGGTCAATACTACGGGCAGAGTTAGAGAGGTACGACCTCGACGGCGAAGCTATCTCGATCAATGACGAGCATGAAATGGTTAGGAAGCACGGTCCATCCAGGTTGGTTCCAACCAGTTGATGCAACCAAAACGCCTTGCTCATCAGATTTGTATTTCAATTCATAATAATCATCGGGTGCCCAATCAGGGGCGCGATCTGGGTGGTGCTCACAAATAACAACCCATTGTTTTTCATTCATGATCATTGCGTTAATACTTGAGTAATCAACATTGGCTCGAATGTAATTGGCGCCAGCTTTACAACCTTCGATGAAACCCAACTCTTTAATCTTTGTGAGAACGAAATAGAAATATCTTTCACTATCTGTATCGCCTTGAATAAGTGGAATAAAATCTGATGAAATAAGTGGCTCAAGGGCTGCTGGTGGATACGTCGCTCCGTTGTGTATAAAAGAAATATCTTCATAGATAAAGGGGTGTGTGTTGTTCTCACTCACTGGTAACCCAGCAGTGGCCCAACGAAGGTGTAGCAAGGCTCCATCTGAGACTGATTCTTTAATTGCCTTTGAAAACTCTTGGCTCTTATTGGCAGCCTCTGGTTGGCGAATCATCTGCGCAACGCTTTGGTTGTGATCGATCGTCGCTACTCCCCAGCCATCACAATGCACTGATGAAAGGGTTACAAATTCGGAGAAATCGGACCCAACTGCTCTGCTAAAGGTCTGCTTCTCGTGCGACACGTAACCTAAAAGGCGGCACATTTATCCTCAAACCCCTGTCGCTCAAGCCACACTATGAGGTAGAAAGAGTACCTCGATGCCCCTCATCGAACCAGCATCATCATATTTAAGCCGCCCGGTTTGGATATGAATAAGCATTAGGAGGCGTAAGACTTGTCAAACTTACAGAGTGATGAAAAACGCTTAGCAGAACTTGGATACAAGCAAGAGCTTGACCGTTCATGGAGTGGATTCTCGAACTTCGCAATTTCGTTTTCAATCATTTCAATTCTTGCCGGTTGCTTTACAACCTTTGGCCAGGCTTGGAATAACGGTGGTCCAATTGCAATTTCACTTGGTTGGCCAATTATTTCATTATTTATTCTCATTATTGGTTTTTGTATGTCAGAACTTGTTTCTGCTTATCCAACATCAGGTGGTATTTACTGGTGGGCATCCAAAATGGGTGGAGCTAAGGCTGGTTTCTACACAGGCTGGCTCAATTTGCTTGGTTTGTTTGGGTGCGTTGCATCGGTTGCCTACGGTTGCGCAACATTTTTTGATCTTTCTTTCTCTTCACTTAGTCCAAGTTGGGCAGAAGGATATTCATTGCAACGCGTATTTATTATGTTCATTGTGATTCTTGTAATCATTGCTGCTCTCAATATCGGCAGCGGACACTTGATGGCAACTTTGAACAATATTTCAGTATGGTGGCACGTATTTGGCGCTGCTTTCATTATCGGCGTTCTAGTTATTCTTCCAGAAAATCACATGAGCGTTTATGACATGTTCTCCATGAGAGTCAATAACTCTGCTGGATTAGCTGGTGGCGAAACAAGCGGCACAGCATTCTGGTTCTACGTGCTTCCACTTGGCTTCCTTTTAACTCAGTACACAATCACAGGCTTTGATGCTTGTGCTCACATGTCTGAAGAAACAAAGGGTGCTGAACACTCAGCTGCTCGTGGATTGTGGCAAGCAATTTTCTACTCCGCTATCGGTGGATGGATCTTGCTCCTTGCATTCCTTTACGCAGTACAAGATGCAGAAGCTGTAACTGCTGGCGGCGGCGGAGTCGCTGTTATCTTCGCTCAAGCACTCAGTGCTAAGTGGGCGGGTGTAGTCCTATTAATCGCCAGCTTCGGACAACTCTTCTGCTGTACATCTGCACTCACAAGTGCGTCTCGAATGATGTTCGCATTTAGTCGCGACGGAGCGGTACCTGGATCCAAGATGT